>JAYUHJ010000074.1:0-5658 GCA_043767065.1 Hyphomicrobiales bacterium
GTGAAGACGTCGGCGCCGATCAATAGCGTCATGGCGAGCAGCAACATGCACGCAAGCACCATGAGGCGGTCGAGCAGGACTCCGAATGCTCTCGACAGCCGATCCATGATCAGCTCCAAGGCAACGTGATAAGACCGCTCACTTGGCCTTGGCGAAGAACTCCCTGAGCTTGGCACCGTGCTCCGGGCTTTGCTTCAGAACGCCGGCCCAGCCCGCTTCGTAGGCCTTGGCCCGGAAAGCCACCGCGTCGGCACCCTTGAATTCGATCACCTGGATACCCGCCGCCTTCTGCCTCGCGATGTCGGTTTCGTTGTCCTTGGCGGTCTCCGAGGCCTGCGCCTCGATCCAGGCAGCAGCATCGGTGATGATCTTCTTTTGCGCGGCGTTGAGCCGGTTCCAAGCGTCTTTGTTGAACAGGATGCTGACTTCGGCGGTATAGAAGCCGGGATCGACGCGAAACTTCGTCTTTTCGTGCCAGCCGAGATCGAAGATCCCGGTGATCGGCCAGCCGTAGCCATCGACCACACCGCGTTCGAGCGCGGTATAGACTTCGCCGGGAGCGGTCTGCACGACGGTGGCACCGAGCGACTGGAAGAAGTCGCGATAGACGGGCGTGATGCGCAGCTTGAGATCCGTGAGGTCGATCTTGCTGATCGGCTTGTTCAGGTAAATGTGGAACGGATTGTTGTCGATGTGCCGGGCGAGGAAGATCGCATTTAGCTTCTGATCGTAGAGGCGCGCCATGTAATCGAACCCGCCGTTCTTGCGGATCTCGGCCATTGATTTCTCAGTCAGCTTCCAAGCATCCGCCTCGGGCATTAGGTTCGTGTAAAAGGCGCCCGTGGCATTGGCGATATCGACGACACCGCCCTTGAGGGCGTTACCGACTTCGAATGGCGGCATCGCCTTGGGTCCGCCGATATAGTTGATCTGAATTACGCCTTTGCCGTCGGCGTTGACTTTGTCGATGAACCGCTCGAAGCCACGCGAATAGAATGTCTTCTCGGCGAACGACGAGATGCCCTTGAGTGTGACTTCTTGAGCGTTCGCGACGGCGAAAGAGCCCGCCACAATTAGCGCTGCCAATGCTGTAGGTAGCCGCTTGACCATGTTTTCCTCCCCGTTGCGCTCACATTCTTCGACCGGATCGGCCGATCGCGCGCGCTTCTGAACTGTAGGCACAACAAGAGCATAGGGGTGGGCCCGTTCGCAAGACGCCCCTCAGCGGAACGTATATGGGGCCGCCGGAACAAAACTCGCGCCGTATGTGAACGCTTCAACCTTAAATATTTAACCTTGAAGTATATTTCGGCGGTGCTATTCTTCACTACTCTTGACCAGGAGAGATCGCATCGCATGAAAATTGCGTGCCTCGGCGGGGGTCCGGCGGGCCTCTATTTCGCGATCAGCATGAAGCTGCGCGACCCCTCGCACGACATCACCGTATTCGAGCGGAACAGGCCGGATGACACGTTCGGCTGGGGGGTCGTGTTCTCGGACGAGACGTTCGACAATCTGACCGCAAATGATCCTGTCACTGCCGCTGCGATCCGCGATCACTTCGCCTACTGGGACGATATCGCCGTTCACTATCGCGGCCAGCGCGTCGTTTCGACGGGCCACGGGTTCTGCGGGATCGGACGCAAGCAGCTGCTCGCTCTGCTACAGCAGCGCGCACGCGAACTCGGCGTCAATCTGCGTTTCCAGACGGAAATCGAGAGCGCGGCGGAGCTCGCTAAGACCCACGATCTGGTCGTCGCGGCGGATGGCCTTAATTCGAAGACGCGCAAGGAATTTGCTCAGCACTTCAACCCGAGCATTGACCTTCGCAAGTGCAAGTTCGTCTGGCTCGGGACGCATCAGAAGTTCGACAACGCATTCACCTTCATCTTCGAGGAGACCGAGCACGGCTGGGTCTGGGCGCACGCCTACCAGTTCGAAGCGGACATGGCGACGTTCATCGTCGAGTGCTCGGAGGCCACGTGGGCGAAATTCGGCTTCGGCACGATGACGAACGAGCAATCGATCGCCACGTGTGAACGGATATTCGCCAAGTATCTCTCGGGTCACGCGCTGATCTCGAACGCCGCACATATTCGTGGATCGGCGTGGCTGAACTTCCCGCGCGTCCTGTGCGAGAAGTGGTCGCACGAGAACATCGTGCTGATGGGCGACGCGGCGGCCAGCGCTCATTTCTCGATCGGATCAGGAACTAAACTCGCCATGGAGAGCGCGGTCTCCATGGCGGACTATCTGCATACCGAGCCGACACTTGAGGCTGCGTTCGCCAAGTACGAGCGCGATCGCCGGGTCGAGGTTCTTCGGCTGCAATCCGCTGCACGCAATTCGCTAGAATGGTTCGAGGACGTCGAGCGCTACTTGCGGCTCGACCCGGTGCAGTTCAACTATTCGCTACTCACCCGCTCACAGCGCATCAGCCACGAGAATCTGCGCCTACGCGACAAGGCATGGCTTGAGAGCGCGGAATCCTGGTTCCAGAGACAAGCCGGAAACTCAGGGGTTGCCAGGCGGCCGATGTTTGCGCCGTTCAGGCTTAGAGACTTGACGCTGAAGAACCGCGTCGTCGTTTCGCCGATGGCCCAGTACAGAGCCGTCAACGGCCGCCCAACCGATTGGCATTTCGTACATTACTGCGAACGCGCCAAGGGCGGCGCGGGCCTCCTATGCATCGAGATGACCTGCGTCAGCCCCGAGGGGCGGATCTCGCCCGGCTGCACGGGCATGTATGCGCCCGAGCACGAGAAAGCCTGGAAGCGCATCGTCGATTTCGTTCATGCGGAGACGGACGCCAAGATTTGCTGCCAGCTCGGCCACTCGGGGTCTAAGGGCTCCACGCAGCTCGGCTGGGAGGAAGCAGACGCGCCGCTGAAGGCGGGGAACTGGACTGTGCTCGCGGCATCTGAGACTCCCTGGTCTGAACTCAATCAGCGCCCCAAGGCGATGGATCGCGCGGACATGGACCGCGTGCGCGACCAGTTCGTGACGGCCGCCAGAATGGCTGACCGGGCTCGATTCGACATGCTCGAGCTCCACTGGGCGCATGGCTATCTCTTGTCATCCTTCATCACGCCGCTAACCAACCGGCGGACCGATGACTACGGCGGCTCGCTGGAAAATCGGATGCGCTATCCGCTGGAAATCTTCCACGCGGTGCGCGCGGTCTGGCCCGCAGGCAAACCTATATCAGTTCGCATTTCCGCCAATGACTGGGTGGTCAACGAGGGCATTCAACCGCAGGACGCGGTCGAGATTGCTCGCAAGTTGCAGGACGCCGGCGTCGACATCTGCGACGTGTCGGCGGGCCAGACCTCCGCCCGCTCCCGCCCCGTCTATGGCCGCATGTTCCAGACGCCGTTCTCGGACCGCATTCGTAACGAAACCGGAATGGCGACGATGGCGGTCGGCAATATCTACGAGCCCGACCACGTGAACTCGATTCTCATGGCCGGCCGCGCCGACCTCGTATGCCTTGCCCGGCCGCATCTCACCGATCCTTACTGGACGCTGCGCGCCGCTGCCGCGCTCGGTGACACCGGCGAACGCTGGCCGCTCCCCTATCACCCGGGCCGCGATCAACTTTATCGGCTTGCCGCGCGCAGCGAGACTGCGCTGACAGGCGTGTGAAGGGATTCGACGCATGGTGAGCGCCCCGCTTACTTCGACGCGCCGCGAGGCCGACAGCAAGGCCCGGCTACGCCTTTGGATTCGGTTGTTGCGGGCAAGCCGGGTGATCGAGGGAGAAACCCGCGAACGGCTGAAATCCCGCTTCGGCGCTACCTTGCCGCGCTTCGACGTGATGGCGGCGCTGTTTCAAAAGCCGGATGGAATGTTGATGAGCGAGATTTCCCGATTCCTCATGGTCTCGAACGGCAACGTCACCGGCATTGTCGATCGGCTCGTATCCGACGGTTACGTGGTGCGCTCGCAGCGCAACGGCGATCGCCGCACCTCTTTCGTCAGGCTTACCAACAAGGGCCACGCCGTGTTCTCGAAAATGGCAACGGCGCACGAGAACTGGATCGACGAGCTGTTGGGAGGCTTGTCGGTCCGCGATGCCGAGCAGTTGTCGGCAAAGCTGAAATCCTTCAGGAGCGACTGGGAGGGCAAGACATGACCGGAATGGCAACATGCAATCCCGCGCACTTTTTATGGCGGATGGAAAGCGACATTGCCGTCATCCAGCTGAAGCGGCCGGACCGTAAGAATCCGCTGACCTTCGACTCCTATGCCGAATTGCGCGACACGTTTCGCGACCTGCGCGACGCGGATGACGTCAACGCGGTGGTTTTCCTGCCGAACGGCGGGAATTTCTGCTCGGGCGGCGATGTCCACGACATCATCGGCCCGCTCGCCGCAATGGACATGAAGAATCTTCTCGGCTTCACCCGTATGACGGGCGATCTGGTAAAGGCAATGTTGAACTGCGGCAAGCCGATCATCGCCGCGATCGACGGGGTGGCGGTCGGCGCCGGCGCGATCATTGCAATGGCCTCGGATCTGCGCCTGGCAACGCCGGAGGCCAAGACCGCGTTCCTCTTCGCCCGCGTCGGTCTTGCCGGTTGCGACATGGGGGCCTGCGCGATCCTGCCGCGCATCATCGGGCACGGGCACGCGGCAGAACTCCTCTATACCGGGAGGACCATGTCGGCGCAGGAGGGTGAGCGGTGGGGCTTCTTCAACCGCCTGGTGGCCGCCGATGCTCTCGAACAAGAGGCGATGACCCTCGCGCGCCATATCGCGGCGGGTCCGACATTCGCGCACGGCATCACCAAAACGCAGCTCAATCAGGAATGGTCGATGAGCCTCGAGCAGGCCATCGAGTCCGAGGCACAGGCGCAAGCCATCTGCATGCAGACCAAGGACTTCGAGCGCGCCTATCGCGCGTTCGTCGCCAAGGAACAGCCCGTGTTTGAGGGCAACTGATGGCGGACAAGAGCTTCCTCAACTGGCCGTTCTTCGAGCAGCGCCACCGCGCGCTCGCCGAGGCGATCGGGCGCTGGAGCGAATCGCACTTGCCCGTCGATCACGGTGACGTGGACACGGCCTGCCGCGATCTCGTAGCTAGACTCGGCGGGGACGGCTGGCTCGGGCATACCGCGATCGACCCGGACGGTCCTGGAAAGCTCGATGTCCGAACGCTATGTCTCATCCGAGAAACGCTCGCCCGCCACGATGGACTTGCGGATTTCGCGTTCGCCATGCAGGGCCTCGGCACCGGCGCGATCAGCCTGTTCGGTTCCGATGAACAGCGCCGATGGCTGAAGCGGACCAGAGCCGGCGAGGCCATTTCCGCGTTTGCCCTTTCGGAGCCGAAATCGGGCTCCGACGTCGCGAACATAGAGATGACAGCGACGCGCGAGGGAAATGATTACGTCCTCAGCGGCGAAAAGACGTGGATATCCAATGGCGGCATCGCCGATATCTATGTTGTTTTCGCGCGCACAGGAGAAGGCCCCGCCGCGAAGGGAATTTCCACTTTTCTCGTTCCCGCGAAAATCCCCGGGCTCTGCATTGCCGAGCGGATCAACGTGATCGCCCCACATCCGCTTGCGCGGATCAAGTTCGACAACGCCCATATTCCGGCCGCGGCCATGATCGGAACCCCCGGCCAGGGCTTCAAGATTGCAATGTCGGTTC
>JAYUHJ010000075.1:0-2378 GCA_043767065.1 Hyphomicrobiales bacterium
TGTCGAGGCTAGAGATCTTTGGCGCAGGTGCAAAGCCTACATTGCCCCTCCCCCTGTCCGTCTGCTTAGATCGCTCGAGCCAGAGCGAGCAGAGGGCAGAGGTCTCCGATGAAGACAGCGATCACGTTCTACAGCGAGGGCCATAAGCTCTCGGGCGACCTCTATCTGCCTGAGAAAATCGCGCCGGGCGAAAAGCGGGCCGGCGTCGTGCTCTGCCACGGCTATACCGGCGTCAAGGATCTCTATCTTCCGGACACCGCGCGCGTTCTGAACGAGGCCGGCTATGTCGTGCTGACCTTCGACTACAAAGGTTGGGGCGCGAGCGAAGGCGCGCGCAGCCGGCTCGGCCCCTATAGCCGGGTGGCCGATACGCAGGCCGCCCTCACCTTTCTGGGCTTGCAAGCCCAGGTCGACGAGAACCGTCTCGGCATCTACGGCACCAGCTATGGCGGCGCGACAGTCGTGTGGACGGGCGCCATCGATGCTCGCGTCAAATGCATCGTGTCGTGTGTCGGGGTCGGTCATGGCGCGCGATGGATGCGCAGCGTGCGCCGTCCCGACGAGTGGCATGATCTGCACGTGCGCGCCAAAGCCGACCGGGAAAAACGCGCCGTCGAAGGCGCGTCGGCGCCGACGGATCGCGCCGAGATCCTGCTGGCCGATCGCCAGTCGGCGGAACTGGCCGCCGCCGCCCGCAAGAACAACCCGAACGCGATCAACACGCTACCCGCCGAGTTCATCGACGAGACATTGCAGTTCCATCCCGAATGGGTGGTCGACAAAATTGCGCCGCGACCCATCCTTTTCATCGCGACGGACGATGATCGGTTGGTGCCGCCCGAGGAGACGGTTTCGCTGTACGAGAAAGCGGGTGAACCCAAGAAGCTCGTGATCCTGAAGGGGTATGGACACTACGAAGTCTACGTGGAGCCGGCCTTTTCGGAAGTCATGGCGGCGACTGTGGATTGGTTCGGCCGCCATCTGCCGGCGCGCCCCTGATGCCGTCCGCCGTCCGGCCGCGCCAGGGGATCGCGCGCTGACGCAAAGACGCGTGCTGACAGCGTGGCCCACGTGGCCTATAGGACGGCCGAAAGTGCGGACGTCCCGCGCCAGCGTTCAAACCCTCGTGCGTCAATGCCCACTGGAATGACTACGGAGACGATGAATCTCGGGGACCTGCTCGGCCAGCGGTTGTCTTTTCGGCCATATCCTGCGGAATATCGCCAACAAATCATCGAGTTGGCCCGCGCTGGCCGAACGCCGGCCGAGCTCGCGCGTGAGTTCGGCCCCACGGCGCAGAGCATCGCCAACTGGATTGCCCAGGACGGTCGTGATCGCGGCAAGCCCTTGCCAGGCAAGGATGGCCTGAGCACGGCGGAACGCGAGGAGTTGGTGCGTTTGCGCCGGGAGAACCGGCAGATCAAGCAGGAGCGCGATATCCTGGCAAAGGCTACGGCCTGGTTTGCCGGCAAAAGCGAGAAGACGTCCACGCCGTCTATGAGCTCGTGAGCGCAAACCAGGCCGACGCCAGCAACACCTTGGGAGTGCGCGCCATGTGCCGTACGTTGGGCCTCTCCTCCAGCGGCTACTACGACTGGCAGGGTCGCGCGCCCAGCGCCCGCAACCTGGCCAATCTGGTGCTCACCGAGGCCATTCGCAAGGCGCACAAGGATTCCGATGAGACCTACGGCATGCCCAGGGTACGCGCCGAGCTGCGTGATGCGGGGCACGCCGTCAGCCGCAAGCGTGTGGCGCGCCTGATGCAAAAGGCCTGCATTCGCGGGGTGAGCCGGCGGCGCGGTTTCACGGTGACTACAGAGCGAGACCGCAGGCAACGACCGGCGCCCGATCTGGTCAACCGCCAGTTCCGCGCGGAGGGTTGCGACCAGCTGTGGGTGGCCGACATGACCTACATCCCCACCTGGACCGGTTTCCTGTACCTGGCCGTGGTTATTGACGCCTTCAGCCGAAAAGTGGTGGGATGGGCCATGGGCGAGCGCATGACGGCCGATCTGGTGCTCTCGGCATTGAACATGGCGCTGCACACCCGAAGGCCCGATTCGGTGATCCACCACTCCGATCAGGGCAGCCAATACACCAGCATCGCCTTTGGCAGCCGCTGCAAGGAGATGGGCGTTCGGCCCTCGATGGGCACGGTGGGCGACGCCTACGACAACGCCATGGCCGAGAGCTTCTTTGCCACCCTCGAATGTGAGCTGATCGATCGCCGCTCCTGGAAGAGTCAGCTCGAGGCCCGCACGGCGCTGTTCACCTGGATAGAGGGCTGGTACAACCCGCGCCGACGCCATTCGGCAATCGATTACCTGTCGCCGATCAACTTTGAAAGGAAACACGTCGAGCAAGAAAACACCGCCGCC
>JAYUHJ010000076.1:0-2375 GCA_043767065.1 Hyphomicrobiales bacterium
GCTGGGTCTTCATGGGCGCGCTATCGGCAGTGCATCAGTACACGCGCGTTGGTGAGCATGCGTTGATCGCGGGGGTGTGTGGCGTGGCAACCGACATCATCCCGTTCGCGGCGGCAATCGGTGTCCGGGCCTGGCTCGGGGGTCTCAATGTGGTCGGCTTGAAGCGTCGCGGATTTTCACGCGAATCGATCCACGCCTTGCGCAAGGCCTACCAGATGCTGTTCTTCGGACCCGGTTCGTTGCGGGACCGCGCCGATCAGGTGGCCGTGAGCTTTGCCGGCGATCCGCACGTGGAGCGCATCGTCGAGTTCATCCGGGCCGGGAAGAAGCGTTCCCTGGCCACGCCTCGCGTAGCCCAGCAGCGCGACGAGGATAACGATGAGTAGACTTTGAGCCATACGCAGGAAAGCGATCGGAACGCAGAAGTAGGCCCGCTCGCGATCGTCTGCGGCGGCGGCGCGTTTCCAGCGGCGGTCGCCGAAGCGGTGCAGCGGCGCGGGCGCGAAGTTTTTCTGTTTGCGCTTCGCGGCTTCGCCGACGAAGCGGCCGTCCAGCGCTATCCGCATCAGTGGATTTATCTCGGCGCGATCGGCGGCCTCATCCGGCGCATGAAGCAGAAAGGCTGCCGCGATCTGGTGTTCGTCGGGGCCGTGCACCGGCCGCGCTTGCGCGACATCCGACTCGACTGGACGACGATCCGATGGCTGCCGGCTTACATTCGGGTCGCGCGGCAGGGCGACAATCATCTGTTGTCCAATGTCGGCCGGCTGTTCGAATATTTGGGCATGCGCGTTCGCGGTGTCCACGAAGTTGCGCCCGAACTTCTCGTGCCGCCTGGCGTGCTTGGCCGCCACCGGCCAAGCGCCGCGGAAGAGGCGGAGATCAAACTCGGGCGCAGCGCGATCCAAGCGCTCGGTCCGCTCGACGTGGGCCAGGCGGCCGTGGTGGTGGGGGGCCGCGTCGTCGCGATCGAGGCGGCGGAGGGCACCGCGGCCATGCTGGCGCGCGTCGCGGAAGTCAGGCGCAGCGGGCGGGTGCATGCGGCTCCGCGCGCCGGCGTATTGGTGAAGGGGCCGAAGCCCGGGCAGGACCGCCGGCACGATCTGCCGGCGATCGGCGTCGATACCGTCAAGCAGGCGGCAGCGGCAGGGCTCGCCGGGATCGCGGTCGAGGCGGGCGGCACGATCGCCGCCGACGTGAATGTATTGATCCGCGCAGTCGACGAAGCCGGTCTGTTCCTGTTGGCATTCGAGTCCGACGCCGGGGCGAGCCGGTGAGCCGAGCCGCGCGCGGCGACGGCAAGCCGCTGCAGGTCTTCATCGTCGCGGGCGAGACCTCGAGCGATCTGCTCGGCGCCGGGCTGATGGCGGCGCTCAGCGCGCGCTGCGGCGGCAATGTGCACTTCCGAGGGGTCGGCGGGCCGGCGATGGCGGCAGCGGGCCTTGAGAGCCTGTTCCCGTTGCCGGAGATCGCGATTATCGGCTTCAGCGGGTTGCTCACGGGCATTCCGAAAATCCTGCGCCGCGTCCGCGAGACCGTGGACGCGGTGCTCAGTGCGCGGCCCGACGTGCTCGTGCTGGTCGATGCGCCCGATTTTACCCATCGGGTGGCGCGGCGGGTACGCGCGCGCGATCCTGCGATTCCGATCGTCGATTACGTCTCGCCGACGGTGTGGGCGTGGCGGCCGGGGCGGGCGCGGGCTATGCGCGCTTATGTGGATCGGGTGCTGGCGCTTCTGCCGTTCGAACCCGAGGTGCACCACAAGCTCGGCGGGCCGCCCTGCACCTATGTCGGCCACCCGGTGATCGAGCGGGCGGCGGCGCTGCGTCCAGCGGCTGCGGAAATGCAGAGGCGCATGGCCGATCCGGCGCGGCTCCTGGTGCTGCCGGGTAGCCGCCACAAGGAGATTGCGCGCCTGGCCCAGGTCTTCGGCGCGACGCTTGAAAAACTCGTCGCGCAAGGCATGGAATTCGAGGCGATCGTACCTACGCTACCGGCGCTGCGGCTGGAAATAGAGGCCGCAACGGCGTCATGGCCGGTTCCGGTGCGGATCGTGACGGAGCGGGCCGAGATCGACGCAGCGTTTCGCACGGCGCGGGCTGCGCTGGCGGCGTCCGGCACTGTTACGCTCGAGCTCGCGGTTGCAGGTGTACCGACCGTCGTCGCCTATCGGCTTTCGACCATCGAGGCGTGGATCGGCTGGTTGATGATACGAGTGCCGAGCATCGTGCTGGCGAACCTGGTGCTCGGCGAGAACGCGATGCCCGAGTTCATCCAGTACCGGGCGACGGCGCGAAATTTCGCGGCCGCGCTCGCGCCGCTGCTAGCCGATACGCTGGAGCGGCGCCGGCAGGTCGAGGCGTTCAAGAAGCTCG
>JAYUHJ010000077.1:0-5626 GCA_043767065.1 Hyphomicrobiales bacterium
GATACCGTTCGACGAGTTCGTTTCCGACCAGGGCGCCCGCAACGAGGCCTGGCGGCGTAAGTTTGCGATGGAGGAAACGTTTCGCGCCGCGAAACCTACCCGCGGCCACCGCGCGCTCGCGCGCTTGGTCGCGAGCGGCAAGATGTCGGCTATCATCACGCAAAATATCGATAATCTTCATCAGACCGCGGGCGTACCGAATGAGCGGGTGATCGAGCTGCACGGCAACGGGACCTACGCCGTCTGTCTCGATTGTGCGGTGCGTTACGAAATCGAGTGGGTCAAGGAGCGCTTTACCGCCAACGGGGGTGTCGCGCCGGATTGCCCGGCCTGTAGCGGCCCTGTGAAGTCCGCAACGATCTCTTTCGGACAGTCGATGCCCGAGGAGCAGATGCGCCGCGCCGAGATCGAAACGCTCAATTCCGATTTGTTCCTGTCGATCGGATCGTCGCTAGTCGTTTGGCCCGCCGCAGGATTTCCGGTTTTGGCGAAGCGAAACGGCGCCCGTCTCGTGATCCTCAATCGCGAGCCGACCGACCTCGACGGGCAGGCCGACCTCGTTGTGCACGACGATATCGGCGACGTGCTGGAGCCGTTCCTCGCCGCCTGACCGTTGCACGAACGACATAGCGGCCGAAAATCATCCACTGCTTTCCACCGGACGCCGGGGCAATTGTGCAATTTGCCCTTTCCGCCGCTTTGCGCGGTGTTAAGCTTGAGCCAACGAATCGGCGCTCGATGTAAGGGCGCATCATTTGACGTTGGCGGCGTCATGGCGGACCAAATGGGCCCGAAGTTCGCGCTGGGCGAACCACGGCCGGGCGTAGAGGACCTCAACGAAGAGGCCCCCGTAGGGCTCGTCGAGGTCACCGGCTTCATCAAATGGTTCGACGTTTCCAAGGGCTACGGCTTCATCGTCCCCGATAACGGCGGCCCCGACGTGCTCCTGCACGTCACATGTCTGCGCCGCGACGGCTTCCAGACCGCCTATGAAGGCGCGCGCGTCGTGTGCGAAGCGCAGGAGCGCCCGAAGGGCATGCAGGCCTTCCGCGTCGTCTCCATGGACGAGTCGACTGCGTTGCATCCGGCGCAGATGCCGCCGCCGCGCACCCACGTATCGGTGACGCCGACCAGCGGGCTCGAGCGCGCCTGGGTAAAATGGTTCAACCGACTGCGCGGTTTCGGTTTCCTCACCCGCGGCGAGGGCACGCCCGATATCTTCATCCATATGGAAACCTTGCGCCGCTACGGCATGGCCGAGCTACGGCCCGGCCAGGTGGTGTTCGTGCGTTACGGAGCAGGCCCCAAGGGCTTGATGGCTTCCGAGATACGGCCTGAAACGGGCGGCAGCAGCGGCCCGTCCTCGCACTAAACCCGATTTTCGGTACAATCCACGGCATGACGACGATTTCGCGCGCCCGCACAACGCGCTCAGTGAGTCTGCTCGCTCTCGGTCTCATCGCCGGGTTGGCTTGGGCCGCGACCATCGAGCCGCTCGAGATCATCACCCGCTCGGGCGTGCATGTATTCGAGGTCGAGCTCGCCATCACCGACGACGAGCGCTCCAAAGGGCTGATGTTCCGCCGCGAATTGCCCGAGGGCCGCGGCATGCTGTTCGATTTCAAGACCGACCAGATGGTCGCCATGTGGATGAAGAATACCTACGTGTCGCTCGACATGATCTTCATCCGCGCCGACGGCCGCATTGCGCATATCGCCGAGAGCACGACCCCGCATTCCGAGGCGATCATCTCCTCGCGCACGCCGGTGCGCGGCGTGCTGGAAGTGGTGGCGGGCACCGCAAAAAAGCTCGGCATCCAGCCCGGCGACAAGGTCGCGCACCGCTGGTTTTCGGGGCGCTAGCTGAAGCGGCGTCCCCGCCTTGCCGCGCAAGGTCTTAGCGTGTAATCGGAATTTAAGGCAGCCCGGCTAGAACGCCGGCGCGGCAGGACGGGGCATAGCGCAGCCCGGTAGCGCATCTGCTTTGGGAGCAGAGGGTCGCAGGTTCAAATCCTGCTGCCCCGACCATCCGCCTTCGCTTACGCTACGGCGTGACAAGGCCGTAAAATGCCGATGCGAAGGCGGATGTCACGCCGAAGCCTTGGCGGAGGCGGACTTCGCTTACGCTACGGCGTGACAAGGCCGTAAAATGCCGATGCGAAGGCGGATGTCACGCCGAAGCCTTGGCGGAGGCGGACGTTGATGAAATATGTTTACAGCTTGCGAAGTACAATCAGCCCAGAAAGGCACTATGTTGGCGTTGCGCTTGATTTGAAACGTCGGCTCTCGGAACACAACGCAGGCCAGTCTGTGCACACTCGTAAATTCGCGCCTTGGGAGTTGGCTTGCTATTTTGCGTTTTCGGATCATGGCAAAGCCGACAAGTTTGAGGCATATCTGAAATCCGGCTCTGGTCGAGCGTTCGCAAAAAAGCACTTCTGAGCATCACCATGTTCGCCCGCATCTATCGCCCAACGCGCACAGCCATGCAGTCCGGCCAGGCAAACACGAGATCCTGGGTACTCGAATACGAGCCCGAAACGCCGCGCGAAGTGGAACCGCTCATGGGCTTCACCAGCTCCGGCGACATGCGCTCGCAGATCCGTCTCGAGTTCGCCTCCAAGGAAGAGGCGATCGCCTATGCCGAGCGGGAAGCCATCCCGTATCGGGTGTTCGAGGCGCACGAGGCGGAGCGCAAGCGCATCGCGTATGCCGATAATTTCGGCTACAAACGCGTCGGGCAGTGGACGCATTGACCAAGCGGGCCAACGCCCGCAGCGTGGCCCCGTAGCTCAGCGGATAGAGCAGCAGCCTTCTAAGCTGCGGGTCGCAGGTTCGATTCCTGCCGGGGTCGCCATTTTTTCGACGATTGGCGGCCATCCGCGTGGCTCGCACGAACCCCCATAATCTTGATACTATCGAGCGGGCTTTGGGCTGCGTACCGTTATGAATAGGCATGTTCGCGGAAATCCGCGCCTCGATATTCCACGGCCGGGCGAGACGTTGCCGGATCGGTTCGCGCGTATCGTCGAAGCCCATCGCTCCCGGCCGGCGCTCGCTTCCGAAAACTTGAACCTCACCTACGGTGAGCTGGATAGCATCGCGGATCATTTGGCGCATGCGCTCGTGGCGCGCGGCGGCCAGCCGGGCGACCGCGTCGCGCTGCTGATGCGGCATGACACGCCGCAGATCGCGGCTATGCTTGCGGTGCTGAAGGCCGGCCGGATCGTCGTCGTTCTCAATCCTACCGACACCGCTGCGCGATTGCGGCTGGTTCTCGAGGATGTGGAGCCGGCGCTCGTCCTGGCCGATCAGGAAAATGCAGTTCTCGCGAACGAGATCGCTCAGGATTTTTGCGCAACCGCCAGCTATGACGGTCTCGCTCTTGAACGGGCTTCTCGGCCAAAGCCGGCGATCGATCCCGAGGCCACCGTCTACATCGTCTACTCCTCGGGCTCGTCCGGCCGCCCCAAGGGCGTGATGATGAACCACCATCAGGTGATGCATAGCGCGCTTCGGGGCGCCGCTGTGATGGACATACGCGCCGATAGCCGGATCGCACTGTTGGCTTCCCTGAGCGGATTACTCGGCTTCAACGCCGCATGGTATGCGTTGCTGCATGGCGCCTTGCTGCGCCCATTCCCGGTCTCGGAACGCGGCGTAACGGGTCTTGCCGACTGGATGTTCGAGCACCGGATCACCGCTTTCAGTGCGCCGACCTCGTTGTTTCGCAGCTTCATGAAATCATTGCAGGAAGGTCGCCGTATCGACCCGGTGCAAATGATCAGGCTCGTCGGAGAACTCGTCACGTCGGACGACTTCAAGGCGTTCCAGCAGCATTTTTCCGACGGCTGCATCCTGCTGAACACGCTCGGGTCTTCCGAGGCGGGCAACATCGCCTACATGCGCTATTCCATAGGCGACACGATTCCCATGGGACCATTGGCGGTCGGTCGCGCATTCGAAGGCATCGAGATATTGATCGCGGATGAGCAGGGGCAGCCCGTCAAGCACGGCGAGGCCGGCCAAATCATCGTCAAGAGCCCCTGTATATCGCAAGGCTATTGGCGGAACGAGCGGCTCACCGCGGAGTGCTATTCGCGCGATAGCCTGGGCGTGCCGGTGTTCAAGAGTGGCGACTGGGGCCGCATCAACGCGAACGGGCTGCTCGAGTTCGTCGGGCGCAAGGACACGCGGGTCAAGATCCGCGGATCCAGCGTCGAGCTGGACGAAGTCGAGCGGGCATTGTGCAAGGCTCCCGGCGTCGAGAAAGCCGCGGTCTGCGCCTGGGAGGGACCCAACAGCACGCAGCTTGTAGCCTACGTCACGCTTCGGCGCGGCCATACCTCGTCTTCTCCCGCGCTGCGGCGCGAGGTCCGCGCCCTGCTACCCGAGCTCATGGTTCCGTCGATTTTCATTGTCGTGGACGACCTTCCGCTCACTCCGCACGGGAAGATCGATCGCCAGAAACTCCTCGAGACCTACCCGCCGAAGGCGCAACAACAGGCCGCGAGCAGCTTCGCGACGGAGATGGAAGCATCGCTCGGCGCAATCTGGTCGGAAGCGTTCGATCTGCCGAACATAGGAAGAGACGATAACTTCTTCGAGCTCGGAGGGGACTCGCTGATCGCAAGCGTGATCGCGGCGCGGCTATTCGACAAGACCGGGGCTGAATTCGGCCTCGACATGTTTGCCAAGAATCCGACGATCGCGCGCTTGGCGATCGCCACCGGTCACATGCGGCTGGCCAAGCGGAACGACTTGCAGATTCGCCGCGTTTCCCGCGAACAACCGCTGCCGCTTTCATTTTCTCAGGAGCGGATCTGGAATTATTCGCAAACCGACCAAGGCGTTGCCGCTTATACCATAGTCAGCCGCCTCCGCATTCTTGGCGCGCTCGATCTGGACGTCTTTCGCGAGTGCCTGAATCGCCTTTCCGAACGCTATGAACTGCTTCGCACCACCTTCACCGTCTCCGGCGGCCGGCCGTACCAGAAAATCAATCCACCGGGCGAGGTCGAGCTGTCGTTCGTAAATCTGACGGATGCGACGGATCCCACGGCAGAAGTACACAAACTCGCCGAGAGACAGCGGGCTCAACCCTTTGATTTGTCCGAAGGGCCGCTGCAACGTTTCACGCTGATCAAGATCAACGAGAATGAGCACTGGTTGCTTCGGCTCCTTCATCACATCTTGTGCGATGCGCAGTCCCGTGAGCTCTATTTCGAAGCGCTCGCCGAATTGTACGAAGCCTTGGTACGCGGCGCCGGTCCGGCCGTGTCGAATTTCGAGCCTCTACAATACGCCGACTATGCATACTGGCAGCGGCAATCTTTTCGGGCAGAAACGCAGTCCTACCAGAACATGCTCTCCTGGTGGAAGAAAACGCTTTCCGATCCGCCGCCTGCATTCGATTTGCCGATCAGGAGAACGGCACCTGCTGAGGACGCCGATTGGTCCGAGGGCATCATCGATTCGAAGATCAGCGTTGAAGCCTCCCAGCGCTTGATCGAGATCGCAAGCCAACTGAACGCGACGCATTTTCAGACCGGGCTCACGATCCTCCTCGCGTCGTTGGCGGCGAGGACAGGTCAGCGAGACCTCGTGGTCGGCACGTATGTCTCGA
>JAYUHJ010000078.1:0-13407 GCA_043767065.1 Hyphomicrobiales bacterium
GAAGGCCGGCGCATTTTCCCGCGCATGACCGTGTTCGAGAATTTGCAGATGGGCGCCGCGGTGAACGAGTTCGCCCATTTCGAGGAGGACGTGGCGCGCGTCTTCCAGCTCTTCCCCATTCTCGAGCAGCGCCGCGATCAGCGCGGCGGCACGCTTTCGGGCGGCGAGCAGCAGATGCTCTCCATCGCCCGCGCATTGATGAGCCGCCCGCGGCTCTTGCTGCTCGACGAACCTTCGCTCGGACTCGCGCCGCAGCTCGTGCACCAGATCTTCTCCGTCATCCGCGACCTGAACAAGCGCGAGGGACTGACGATCTTTCTCGTCGAGCAGAACGCCTATCACGCACTCCGGCTGGCCGACCGCGCCTATGTGATGGTGAACGGCCAGATCACGATTTCCGGCACCGGCCGCGAGCTGCTGGAGCGGCCCGAGGTGCGCGCCGCCTATCTCGGCGCGCGGCACTGACGGGCACGGCATGGGCACGCTTTACGAAACCGAATCCTGGCTGCAGGTGCTGTTCGTCACCGGCATTCTCGGCGGCGGGGCCGCCTGGCTCACCGGGCGTGCCTGCGCGCACACGTGGCGTCCGCTGCTTCAGGTAATCGCGTATTCGATCCTGCTAGGCGCGGTCGTGCGCTTTTTCCACTTCGCGCTGTTCGAGGCGGATTTGCTCTCGCTCGCCTCGTTTCTCGCCGATACGCTGTTTTTGACTGCAATCGGCTGCCTGTCCTGGCGCGTCACACGCACGACACTCATGGTGACCCAGTATCGGTGGCTCTATGAGCGATCGAGCCCCGTCACCTGGCGCAAGCGCCTCGTGGGCAAAGAGTAAAATCCACGAAGTTTTGATGTCGCTTTACGGATGACATCCGCGAAAAACCCGCCAGAATGGCGTCCAAGCGGCCTAGCTCAGCGGCGGAATGCCGTTCGGCTCAGGTGCCTATGGGGAGAAGCTAGATGAAGAAGCTACTGACCGTTCTTGCGCTCGGCGCGAGCCTCGGCTTTGCCGGGACCGCTGCGGCCCAGGACATCACCGTCGGCCTCGCCGGTCCTTTGACCGGCTCCGAAGCCGCGTTCGGCGCACAGATGAAGAACGGCGCCGAACTCGCCATCGCCGACATCAATGCGGCCGGCGGCGTGCTCGGCCGCAAGCTCAAGGTCGAAGTAGGTGACGACGCCTGCGATCCGAAACAGGCTCGTGCCGTCGCCGAGAAATTCGCCGCCGCCAAGCTGCCGTTCGTCGCCGGGCACTTCTGCTCCGGCTCGTCGATCCCGGCATCGGAAGCATACGCCGAAGGCGGCGTGCTGCAGATTACGCCGTCCTCGACCAATCCGCTTTTCACCGAGCGCAAGCTCTGGAACACGTTCCGCGTCTGCGGCCGCGACGACCAGCAAGGCCTGGTCGCCGGCAATTATCTGGCCAAGCGTTTCAAGGGCAAGAACGTCGCCATTCTCAACGACAAGACCACCTATGGCAAAGGCCTGGCCGACGAGACCAAGAAGGCGCTGAACAAGGCGGGCCTGCGCGAGACGATGTTCGAGGCCTACAACAAGGGCGACAAGGACTTCACCGCGCTGGTCTCCAAGATGAAGGCGGCCAAGATCGACGCCGTCTTTCTCGGCGGCTATCACGCCGAAGGCGGACTGCTGGTCCGCCAGATGCGCGATCAGGGCATGAAGACCACGCTGTTCGGCGGCGACTCGCTCGTCACCAACGAGTTCTGGTCCATCACCGGCCCCGCCGGCGAAGGCACCATGATGACCTTCGGTCCCGATCCGCGGAACAAGCCGCAGGCGGTCGCGGTGGTGAAGAAGTTCAAGGACAAGGGCATCGATCCGGAGGGCTACACGCTCTACACCTACGCCGCGTTCCAGATCTGGGCGCAGGCGGTGGCCAAGGCCGGCACTTTAGACGCGAAGAAAGTCGCCGAGACGATCCGCGCCGGAAAGTGGAACACGGTGCTCGGCCAGATCGGCTACGACAAGAAGGGCGACATCACCGTGCTCGATTACGTCTGGTACATCTGGGGCAAGGACGGAAAATACAAGGAAATTCCGCCCGGATCGAGCTGACGATCTTCGTCATCCCGGGCGCAGCGCAGCGCCACCAGCGCATTTACGCGCGTCTTCGACGCGCTGTGGCGGTGCGCTGCTGACCCGGGATCGTCATCGATAGCAATCAAACGGTCCCGGCTCTCGCTCGCGCGAGGCCGGGACGACGTTTTTTGTCAGCCGAAATTCGCGAGCGCCGGGAAGGTTTCGAGCAGCCAATAGCTCGCCCGCGTCACCCAGCCGGTGAGGAAAGCGATGCCGGTCAGCACCAGCATCGCGCCCATCGCCTTCTCCACCAACCCGAGCCGATGGCGCATGCGCGCGAGCACGCCCACGAACGGTTTCAGCGCGAACGCCGCCAGCACGAACGGAATCCCGAGACCCAACGAATAGACCGCGAGCAACGACGCGCCGCGCGTGATCGTGGTCTCCGACGCGGCGAGCGCGAGAATGGCGGCAAGCACCGGGCCGATGCACGGCGTCCAGCCAAACGCGAACGCGAGCCCCATGACATAGGCGCCCCACAGCCCGACTGGCTTCTCCACCTCAAGCCGCGCCGTGCGCCCCATAAGTGGAATACGAAACACGCCGAGGAAATGCAGGCCCATCGCCAGGATCGCAATGCCGGCAATAATGGAGAGAAAGTTGCTGTAGGCGCGGAGCAGCCCGCCGATCGCCGAAGCTCCAGCGCCGAGTGCGACGAATACGGTGGAGAAGCCCGCCACGAACAGCAGCGACGCCACGATCTCGCGCCGCGCCACCTGCGCGTTCGGCTCGCGGGCCATCACGTGCTCGAACGTGGTGCCGGCGAGGTAGCAGAGATAAGGCGGCACCAGCGGCAACACGCAGGGCGACAGGAAGCTGATGAGCCCGGCGAGCAGCGCGGTCAGGTAATTGACATCGGCCATGGGCCTTGATGCCGGGCTTGCCCAGGAAGAGCAACTAGCGCCACCGCGGATCGCCAGCTTGTGAAGGCGCGTGAGTGAACTGCCCCTGGACCCCGGGTCTCGCGCCGCTACGCGACGCTCGCCCGGGGAACGTTCCCCGGCCGAGCGGCCCCGGCCTTAATCCGGGGCCACGAGAGCCGGGGTCCAGGGCCTCTTGCTCGACATGGCGGCGAATTGATCGGGCCAGTTTGTTATAATGGCTCCATGCAGAATCTCATCACCGACGTCGCCGGCATCAAGGTCGGCAATGCCGACGACGCCAAGCTTGCCTCGGGCGTCACCGCCATCGTGTTCGACGAGGCGGCGGTGGCCGCCATCGACGTGCGCGGCGGCGCGCCGGGCACCCGCGACACGGATCTGCTGGAGCCCCACCGCACCGTCGAACGCATCGACGCCATCGTGCTTTCCGGCGGCTCCGTTTTCGGTCTCGACGCGCCGAGCGGCGTTCAGGCGTGGCTGCGCGAACAGGGCCGCGGTTATGCCATCGGCGGCATCCGCGTGCCCATCGTGGTCGGCGCGATCCTGTTCGATCTGATCAATGGCGGCGACAAAAAATGGGCGCGTTTTCCGCCTTATCGCGATCTCGGCCATGCCGCCGCTGGCGCCGCCGGCACTTCGTTCAAGCTCGGCACCGTGGGGGCCGGCTTCGGCGCCACGACCCTCGACCTGAAAGGCGGGCTCGGCTCGGCTTCGGCGCGCTCGACCGGTGGCCACACCATCGGCGCGCTCGTCGCGGTCAACGCCTGCGGCAGCACCATCGTCGGCGGCGGGCCACATTTCTGGGCGGCGCCCTTCGAGGAGAACGACGAATTCGGCGGCCGCGGATTTCCACAAAAGCTCTCGCGCGATGCGCTGAAAATCCGCGCCAAGGGCGGCCTCGGCGAGAACACCACGATCGCGGTGGTGGCGACAGACGCAACGCTGACCAAGCCACAAGCGAAAGAATTCGCCGTGATGGCCCAGGACGGCCTCGCGCGCGCGATCTACCCAGCGCACACGACCTTGGACGGCGACACCGTGTTCTCGGCTGCGACCTGCAGGCGGCCGCTCAAGGATCCGGTGATCGAGCTCTCCGAACTCGGCGCGCTCGTCGCCAACGTGCTCGCCCGCGCGGTCGCACGCAGCGTGTTCGAGGCGACGGCGCTCCCCTTCCCCGCCGCGTTGCCGAGCTGGCGCGACAAGTTTGGGAAATAACTACGCGAAACGTTCGACGCTGTAGGGCGCCGGATCGCAAAACGGCACCGCGCCCATCATCATCTCTGCGATGAGCCGCCCGGTCGCCGGCCCGAGCGTCAGCCCCCAATGCGCGTGGCCGAACGCGAGCCACAGGCCGGGCTGGCCGGGCGCGCGCCCGATCGCAGGGCGCGAATCGGAAAAGCACGGCCGCGATCCCATCCACGGCGTCTGCTCCAGCGGCTCGCCTAGCGGGAAAAGCGCCTTTGCCGCCGGCATCAGCCGGCCGAACTGCACCGGCGTGGGCGGAGCGTCGCGCGCGGCGAACTCGGCGCCGGTCGTGAGCCGGATGCCTTGCTCCATCGGCGCCAGAGCATAGCCGTTGTCCATGTCGCCGACCGGCCGCTTCAGCGCCGCGTTGCCGGTTGGGCGGAAGTGACGGTGATAGCCGCGCTTGATGCCGAGCGGCAGCCGGATGCCGAACTTCTCCAGTACATCGGGCGCCCAAGGTCCGAGCGCTACGACCGCGCTGTCCGCGTCGAGTGTTCCGTTTTTCGTCTCGACCTGCCAGCGCGTACCCACGCGAGAGAGCGTGCGTGCGTCCGCTTCGACGAACTCGCCGCCGAGCGCGGCGAAACGCGCGGCATACGCTTTCGTCACCGCCATCGGATTCGTCAGGTTCGCGGCGTTCTGCCAGTGCACCGCGCGGCGAAATACCGGCGAAAGCGAAGGCTCCAGCGCGCGGGCTCCGTCGGCATCCATGGCCGAGAAAGGCAGGCCGAACTCGCGCGCCAGATCGAGCTCGGGCTTGAGCGCCGCGAAGCTTTCCTCGTTGCGATATATTTTGAGCCAGCCTTCCTTGCGCAGATAGCGCGTGGCGCCGGATTCGTTCAGCAGTGCCTCGTGCTCGGCGAGCGCGCGAGCATAGAGCGGCCGCATCAGGTGCGCGGTCTCGATCAAGCGCTCCGGCCGCGAAGCCGCGCGATACGCCCAGAGCCACGGCGCGACCCGCGGCAGAAACAGGAGGTGATAGTTCGCTTCCGGCGCGCGCTTGAGCGCGACCCGCAGCAACGCGCCGAGCCCGCGCGGAAACGCCGGCGGGAATACGGTGTTGCCCTCGATCACGCCGGCGTTGCCGAAGCTGGTCTCCTCGCCCGGCCCGCGCCGGTCCACCAGCGCGACCGCAAGCCCGCGCTTCTGCAGATGCAGCGCGATCGAGACGCCGACGATCCCGGCGCCGAGTACCAATGCGTCCTTGCGCGCCACGATCTGCCCTTTCCTCCGGCGTTAGCCTCGCCGATAGTGCGCCGCCGCCCGCTACGGAAGCCTTACCGCAGCGTTACGGCGGGTTCATCCGAATCGCGAGGTAAATATGGGCGCGCTGGCGCGAATTTTCGAGGCGCTGGACTGGCTCGGCCGCCAGGGCACCCGCGCCATCGCACTCAGCATTCTCGTCGGCCTCGCGCTGCCGCAGCTCGCCGCCTTGTTCAAGCCGCTGGTCGCACCCTCGATCTTTTACCTCTTGGTGCTCGCCTTTCTGCGGGTCGACCCGGCGGCGCTGAAGAGCGAGTTCTCCCGCCCGCGTGTCGTCCTGCTCGCGACGCTCTGGATCATGGTCGTGACCCCGCTCGCGCTGGGCGCCGCCTATATGGCGCTCGGCCGCAGCGAGCTATGGAGTGCACTCTCGGTCGCGCTCGTGCTGCAGGTCGCAGCACCGCCGATCATCTCCGCCCCAGCGGTCGTGGCGCTGCTCGGGCTAGACGCCGCGTTGGCGCTGGCGACGCTCATCACCACCACGGCGATCACCCCGCTCACCGCGCCCTTCTTCGCCGCGCTTTTCGTAGGCAACGCCCTCCCACTCGACCCGGGCGCGCTGGCGCTACGGCTCTTCCTCTTTCTTGCCGGAGCATTCCTGGTCGCGTTCGCGATCCGCTGGTTCCTCGGGCGCGATCGGGTACTCGCCGCGCGCGAGCGCATCGACGGACTGAGCGTGATCGGGCTCTTCGTCTTCGCCGTCGCGCTGATGGAGAGCGTCGCTTACCGCTTGTTTTCGGAACCCGGACTCGTCCTCGGCCTGCTCGCCCTGAGCTTCGCCCTCACCTTCGGGCTCATGGCCCTCACCACACTCGTATTCCGGCCCATTGGGCTGGAGCGCGCGCTGGCGCTGGGCTGGGAAAGCGGCAACCGCAACATGGGCCTGATGCTCGCGGCCGCCGGCGGGGTCTCCGATCTGGTCTGGCTCTATTTCGCGCTGGCCCAATTCCCGATCTATCTCGGCCCGCAACTCCTCTCGCCGCTCGTTCACCGAATTCTCGGCCGAAGGTTGCCCCGCGGCTGAGGCCCGTGGTACGGCCACCTCCTGGAGAAGCCATGAGTCGCCCTCTCCTCGTCGCGCCTTCGATCCTCGCCGCCGATTTCGCGCGCCTTGGCGACGAAGTCCGCGCAGCCGACGCAGCCGGCGCCGACTGGATCCACGTCGACGTGATGGATGGGCATTTCGTGCCCAATATCTCGATCGGCCCGGCGATCGTGAAGGCGATCCGGCCCGTCACCAAGAAGCCGCTCGACGTGCACCTGATGATCGCGCCGGCCGATCCATACCTGGAAGCGTTCGCCAAGGCCGGGGCGGATATCATCACCATTCATCCAGAAGCCGGGCCGCACTTGGAGCGCTCGCTCTTGGTGATTCGGAGCTTGGGCAAGCGCGCCGGCGTCGCGCTCAATCCTTCGACGCCCGAAAGCGCCATCGAATACGTGCTCGACAAGATCGACCTGGTGCTCGCCATGAGCGTGAACCCAGGCTTCGGCGGACAATCCTTCATTCCGGCGGTGATCGACAAGATTCGCGTCCTGAAAAAGATGATCGGCAATCGCCCGATCGATCTCGAAGTCGACGGCGGTATCACGCCTGAGACCGCACCGCTCGCCACCGCTGCCGGCGCCAACGTGCTGGTCGCCGGCTCGGCCATCTTCGGCGCCGGCGGCCGTGACGCCTATGCGTCGCGCATCTCGGCTTTGCGCGCGGCCTCAAGCCGCGTGGCGGCCTGATGATCCCGCGCTACAGCCGCCCCGAGGCGGCGGAAATCTGGAAGCCGGAAACCCGCTTCCGCATCTGGTTCGAGATCGAGGCGCACGCCACCGACGCCATGGCCGAGCTCGGCCTGGTGCCCAAGGAAGCCGCCAAGAAAATCTGGGACAAGGGTCGGAACGCAAAATTCGACATCGCGCGCATCGACGCGATCGAGCGCGAGGTCAAGCACGACGTCATCGCGTTCCTGACCCACTTGGCCGAAATCGTCGGCCCCGAGGCACGCTTCGTGCACGCGGGCCTCACCTCTTCCGACGTGCTCGACACTTGTCTGGCGGTCCAACTCTCGCGCAGCGCCGATCTGCTGATCGCCGGCGTGGAGCGCGTGATGCAGGCGCTGGAGCGCCGCGCCATGGAGCACAAGAACACGCTCTCCGTCGGCCGCTCGCACGGCATCCATGCCGAGCCCACTACCTTTGGGCTCAAGCTCGCCGTTGCTTATGCGGAATTCGCCCGCGCGCGCGACCGGCTCGTGGCGGCCAGGCGCGAGATCGCGACCTGCAAGATATCCGGTGCCGTCGGCACCTTCGCCAATATCGACCCGCGGGTCGAAGCGCATGTCGCCAAGCAACTCGGCCTTGCGGTCGAGCCGGTCTCGACCCAGATCGTGCCGCGCGACCGGCACGCCATGTTCTTCGCCACGCTCGGCGTCGTCGCCGCCTCGGTCGAGCGATTGGCCACCGAGATCCGCCACTTGCAGCGCACCGAGGTCGGTGAAGTCGAGGAGTTTTTCTCCGAGGGCCAGAAGGGCTCCTCCGCCATGCCGCACAAGCGCAATCCGGTGCTTTCCGAGAATCTCACCGGCCTCGCCCGCATGGTGCGCGCCTATGTGCAGCCGGCGCTCGAAGACGTGGCGCTCTGGCACGAGCGCGACATTTCGCATTCCTCGGTCGAGCGCATGATCGGCCCGGACGCCACCGTGACGCTCGATTTCGCGCTCAATCGGTTGGCCGATTTGGTCGAGAAGCTGGTGGTCTATCCCGAGGCGATGCAGCGCAATCTCGATCGCCAGGGCGGTCTGGTGCACTCGCAACGCGTCATGCTCGCGCTGATCGAGAAAGGCGCCGCCCGCGAGGACGCTTACCGGCTGGTGCAGCGAAACGCGATGAAGGCGATCCAGGGCGGCGGCAACTTCCGCTCGCTTCTTGAGGCCGACCCGGAAGTAACTCGGCTGCTTCAGAAATCCGAGATCGAAGCCTGCTTCGACTTGAAGTATCACTTGAAGCACGTGGATACGCTCTTCAAGCGCGTCTTCGGCCGTTGAACGGCTGCCCCCCGAACGAAAAGAGGCGGCGGAAACCCCGCCGCCCCTCGTCTACGATTGGTGTGGCCGCCTAGCGTTCACCGCTCTTCTTTTTCTCCTGCTGCTTCTGCGCCGGCGGCGGCGCCTGCCGTTGCACCGGGGCCTGCTGCTGAATCTTCTGCTGCTGCTGGATCCGCGGCTGATCCGGTGCCCGCTGAATTCGCGGCTGATCCGGCGCCCGCTGAATTCGCTGCGGCTCGCCCTGCTTCTCGAACTGCTTGGGCTGGCTGCCACGGCGATCCGGTTCAATCATACGGCGAGACCCCGGCCCATCGGGCTGGAACTGCTTCTGTTTGGGCTGGAACTGCTTCTGGTCGAACTGCTTCTGCCCGCCCCGCCGCTCGCCCGGCCCGATCGGCCTGAGCGGGCGCGGCTGCACGCGTTGCGGAAGCACATAAATGCGCCGGTCATTGCGGTCGCGCCAGCGCGCGCGTGACTCGTAGCGATAGTGATCCCGCGAATAGTAGCGGCCGTGCCAGAGGCTGGGCGCAGCGATCAGCGGCGGGAACGCGTAAAACGGAACGGGACTTCCACCAAGATCGAGCACCCCGCGCGGGATGAACCCGTCATAGTCCTCGATCCCCACCTCGCACCAGCGTCGATCGCAGTTCAGCACTTCGACGATACTGCCCGGCGGTAACCCGACGATCGGGGCGAACTCCCACGCGGGCCCCTCGCGCAACTCCGACGGCTCGACCGTCACGGCTTCGAACGCCGCAACGCCGAGCGTGGAGGCCGCGAGCAGGCAACCCGCGACGAGGAACGACTTCAATTGAGCGTACATCTTCCATTCTCCAAGAGTTACGCCCGGTCTGCGGAACCTAGATCCGGCAGGATTGCGGCGGATCGGCGACGGGTTATCCGAAGGTATCAGGCAGCGGCGCAAAAGCAGCTGTCAGCCGCCCGCCTTCAGTTCCTCCGCCGCCTTCATCAACAGGCTGTCCATGGCGCTCCGGATTTCCTGGTCGGAGACGCCTTTGACCCCTTTGGCGTCGAGGTCCTTGCGCACCTTGGCGAACACGTCGTCGTCGCCGGGCGCTTCGAAATCGGCGATCACGACCTCCTTGGCATAGGCCTGCGCGTCGGCGCCCGTGAGCCCGAGCTTTTCCGCCGCCCAAAGCCCCAAGAGCTTGTTGCGCCGGGCCATAGCCTTGAAGCGCTGCTCCTCGTCGAGCGCGAATTTCTTCTCGAAGCCTTCCTCGCGCTTGTCGAACGTGGTCATCGCCGCCTCTCGTTCCCGAGTTTCCGGTGACGCTCCGCCAGCTGCGAAGCGAGCTTTAAATATAGGGTCGCCGTGCAGCGATCAACAGTGGCGGTGGGCCGTTGCATTGTGCTGGCAGGTCCGATCGGATAGTGTCGAAAAATCGGTGTGCAGCGCAATACGAATCGTGCACCGTCGTGTACCTTCGCGGTAGAAGAGCTTCGCGAAGCGTTCCATCGGGTTCCGGTTCACCATGGATTTCACCAAGTCACGGTACACACCCATGAGCCGCCGCCGCCGCATCTACGAAGGTAAGGCCAAGGTCCTCTACGAGGGGCCCGAGCCCGGCACGCTCGTCCAGCACTTCAAGGACGACGCCACCGCCTTCAACGCCAAGAAGCACGAAGTGGTGGAAGGCAAGGGCGTGCTCAACAACCGTATCTCCGAATACATCTTCCAGCGGCTGAACGAGATCGGGGTGCCCACCCATTTCATTCGCCGGCTCAACATGCGCGAGCAACTGATCCGCGAGGTCGAGATCATCCCGATCGAAGTGGTGGTGCGCAACGTCGCCGCCGGCTCCATGGCCAAGCGCCTCGGCATCGAGGAGGGCACCCAGCTCCCGCGCTCGATCATCGAGTTCTATTACAAGAACGACAAGCTCGACGACCCGATGGTGTCGGAAGAGCACATCACTGCGTTCGGCTGGGCCACGACGCAGGAGATCGACGATGTCATCGCGCTCGCCATCCGCGTCAACGATTTTCTGACCGGCCTGTTCCTGGGCGTCGGCATCCGCCTAGTAGATTTCAAGATCGAGTGCGGACGGCTGTGGGAAAACGACATGATGCGCATCGTCGTGGCCGACGAGATCAGCCCCGACACCTGCCGGCTTTGGGACATCAAGACCGCCGAGAAGTTCGACAAGGACCTCTTCCGCCGCGACCTCGGCGGGCTGGTCGAGGGCTACACCGAAGTCGCCAAGCGCCTCGGCATCATGTCGGAAGGCGAGCCGCCGCAGGGCCGCGGGCCGGTGCTGGTGCAGTGAGCGTGGCTTCGATGCGCGATTTTTTTGCGGGGGCTCATTGCCCCCGTTGCCGTTTCGGAGCGAAGCAATGAAGGCGCGCGTGACAGTGACGCTCAAGTCCGGCGTGCTCGATCCACAGGGCAAAGCCATCGAAGGCGCGCTGAAGTCGCTCGGCATCGAGGACGTTTCGAGCGTGCGTCAGGGCAAGGTGTTCGACATCGAGCTGGCGTCGAAGGACAAGAAAGCGGCCGAATCTGCGCTCAAGAATGCGTGCGAGAAGTTGCTGGCCAATACCGTGATCGAGAATTTTCGCGTCGAAGTCTTGGGTTAGATTTTCGTGTTTGATCAATATGTCAAAAAACTAAGACCCTTGATGAACTCACTTCAAGATTCCAACCCCATCAAGCTATCAAAAACTTCGAATTTTCCTACCTCAGGTGGATGCTACGTATTGATCGAGCGCAACAAGAATCTTTACGTGGGAATTGCAAAAAATATTCGCCGGCGAATGAGGAATCACATAAGCGGAAGACCAGAGCAGTCTGCTTTTGCCCTCAAGCTTGCTAGAAAGGCTGCGAGCCGCAAGCCTACCTACAAGAAAAAAGGGGGAATAAAAGAACTGATGAAAGATTCAATTTTCTCGACCGCTATGAAACAGACAACATCACGCGTCAAAGGAATGTCGGCACGCTTTGTTGTAATCGACGATGATGTCGCCCTGCGGTACCTCTTCGAGTTCTATGCGGCAGTAACTTTGAAGGCTCCTTACAATGACTTTAATACGCACTGAGACATGAAATCCGCCGTTCTCGTCTTCCCTGGCTCGAACCGCGAAGGCGACGTCGCGCGCGCGCTCACCCGCATCACCGGCTACGCGCCCGCCATGGTCTGGCACGCCGACACGGCGTTGCCGGAAGGCACCGATCTCGTGGTGTTGCCCGGCGGCTTTTCGTATGGCGATTATCTGCGTTGCGGCGCCATTGCCGGGCGCGCGCCGATCATGAACGCGGTGCTGCACTACGCGAAGAAGGGCGGCCTGGTGCTCGGCATCTGCAACGGATTCCAAATTCTCTGCGAGGCCGGGCTGCTGCCTGGAGTGCTCATGCGCAACGCGCAGCTCAAATTCATGTGCCACGACGTGTTCCTGCGGGTCGAGCGCTCCGACACGCCCTTCACGCGCCGTTACAATGCCGGCGACGTAATCCGCGTTCCGGTGGCCCACGGCGAAGGCAATTACATCGCCGGCAGCGAAACCATCGCCCGCTTGGAGGGCGAAGGCCGCGTGCTATTCCGCTACACCTCGCCCGCAGGCAAGCTCGACGAAGCTTATAATTTCAACGGCGCCACCAACGCGATCGCCGGAATTCTCTCCGAGAAGTTCAACGTGCTCGGTCTGATGCCGCATCCAGAGAACCACATCGACGCCGCCATCGGCCCTACCGATGGCCGCGGCCTGTTCGAAAGCGTCAAGGCGGCCCTTGCCGCATGAGCCGATGATCCCGAACGAACCTCGCGTCACTGCACAACTCGTCGCCGAGCATGGGCTCAAGCCCGACGAGTACGAGCGCTTTCGCAAGATGATCGGCCGCGAGCCGAGCTACACCGAGCTCGGCATCGTTTCGGCCATGTGGAACGAGCACTGCTCGTATAAATCCTCGAAAGTGCATCTGCGCTCGCTGCCGACCCAGGCACCCTGGGTGATCCAGGGCCCGGGCGAGAACGCCGGCGTGATCGACATCGGCGGCGGGCTCGCTGTCGTGTTCAAGATGGAGAGCCACAACCACCCCTCTTTCATCGAGCCCTATCAGGGAGCTGCAACCGGTGTCGGTGGAATTTTGCGCGACGTCTTCACCATGGGCGCCCGACCCATCGCGTGCCTAAACTTTTTGCGCTTCGGCTCACCGACACACCCGAAGACGCGCGCGCTCGTCTCCGGCGTCGTCGCCGGCATCGGCGGCTATGGAAATTCCTTCGGCGTGCCGACCGTCGGCGGCGGGGTCGGGTTCCACGCACGCTACGACGGCAACAATCTCGTCAACGCCATGGCCGTCGGCATCGCCGACAAGGACAAGATTTTTTACGCCAAGGCCACCGGCGTCGGTCTGCCCGTCGTCTATCTCGGCTCCAAGACCGGCCGCGACGGCATCCACGGCGCCACCATGGCCTCGGCCGAGTTCGGCGACGGCGCCGAGGAGAAACGGCCGACCGTTCAGGTCGGCGATCCATTCTCGGAAAAATTGTTGCTCGAAGCGTGCCTCGAAATCATGCGCGAGGGCTGCGTGGTGGCGATCCAGGACATGGGCGCCGCCGGCCTCACCTGTTCCGCCGTCGAGATGGGCGCCAAGGGCGACCTTGGCGTGACGCTCGATCTCGAGGCGGTGCCCACGCGCGAAGAGGGCATGAGCGCCTACGAGATGATGCTCTCCGAGAGCCAGGAGCGCATGCTGATGGTGATCGAGCCCGGTAAGGAAGCGAAGGCCGCGGCTATCTTCAAAAAATGGGGCCTCGATTTCGCCGTCGTCGGCCGCACCACCGACACCAAGCGCTTCATCGTGCGCTTCAAGGGCGACGTGATGGCCGACCTGCCGATCAAGGAGCTCGGCGACGAGGCGCCGG
>JAYUHJ010000079.1:0-5619 GCA_043767065.1 Hyphomicrobiales bacterium
GCCGCCATTCCGTTCGCCTATCTCCACTACAAGAAGCTCGAGCGGACACATTTGGTGGCCTCCGGCGGGGTCACGGCTCAGCCACCCGCCGCCGAGGCCGAACAGAGACCGGAACGGCTGAATTGACCGCCGCTTCTCGATCAAAAGGTCGTGCGTCCTGCCCCGCAGTTCTGGTCCTGTCGGTGCCGGGAATTACGCGGCGGTCCCCATTGTCTCCGGTCTCCGCGGCGAACGCATCCGGATGCTCGCTGGCTACGGCTTCGAGCTCGGCCATCACGGCGTCAAGGTGCGCACCCATGGCGCCCGCGGCGGCGCGCGCGTCCCGCTTCTTGAGTGCGTCAACAATCGCACGGTGCTCGGCGTAGGTGGAGGCTCGCCGCTGTGGATACGACATGAACAGGCGCATGCGGTCGAGGTTGGCGCGCGCGGCTTCGACTGCGACCCTCACTCGCTCGTAGGCTAGACGATCCAGTAACAGCTCGTGAAAGGCAAGATCGAGGGCATGAAAGCGCTCGCGATCATTTTTTGTCATCGCCGCCCTGGCGGCGCGCAAATTGCTTTCGAGCTCCGTCAGAATCGTAGCGTCGGCGCGCGGCGCCAGCGTCTCCACGGCCGCAACCTCAAGCGAGCGGCGGATGAACATGGACTGCCGGCAGTCGGCGAGATCGATCCGCGCGACGCGTGTACCGCGCTGGGGAAGCACCTCGACGAAGCCTTCGGCGGCAAGGCGGCCGAGTGCCTCGGACACCGGAAAGCGCGATACGCCGAGACGCGCGCACAATGCCGCCTTATCGATGAAAGTGCCGGGCCGCAGTTCGAGCTGCACGATTGCGTCCCGGACGAGATCCTGGGTGCGTTGGACGGTGCTGCCGCGGCCGCGGCGGGCAAGTGGGGGAAGGAAGCCATAGGGAGACTTGCCGGGGCGCATTGCCATGGTAACATGTTAGCTAAACCGCGACCCTTGGCAACGCGGGCATTCGGTCGGAAGGGCACGGAAAGAAGGCCCAGCGTCCTCCACCCTTATCGGGAGAAACGTCATGCTTCACCTGAAGTGCGTCGCGCTCGGCGCGGCGCTCGCTGTGGCTGTATTGGGACTTGGCGCGCCAGCCTCGGCCCAGACCAAACTCAAATGGGCGCACGTCTACGAAGTATCCGAGCCATATCATACCTGGGCGGTCTGGGCCGCCGACGAATTCAAGAAGCGCACCAACGGCAAGTATCAGATCGAAGTGTTCCCGGCTTCTTCGCTTGGCAAGGAGACCGACATCAACGAAGGTCTCGGGCTCGGCACCGTCGACATCATCTATACCGGCCAGCTCTTCGCCGGCCGCAGCCATGGCCCGCTCGCCATCGGCGGCGCACCCTTCATGTTCCGCGACTACGGCCACTGGAACGCGTTCCGCCGCTCGCCGCTCTTCCAGGAACTCGCCAAGGGCTATGAAACCAAGACCAAGAACATCGTCGTGACGCTGACCTATTACGGCGAGCGGCACGTGACCTCCAACAAAGAGATTCTCAAGCCCGCCGACATGGCGAACCTGAAGATCCGCGTGCCCGACGCGCCGCTCTACCGCATGTTCCCGAAAGCGGTGGGTGCCAACTCGACGCCGATCGCCTTCGCCGAGGTCTATCTCGCGCTCGCCAGCGGCACCGTGGACGCGCAGGAGAATCCACTCCCGACCATCCAAGCCAAGAAGTTCTATGAGGTGCAGAAGTTCATCACGCTCACCGGCCATATCACTGACGCGCTCCTGACGATCGTCGGCGGCCCGACCTGGGCCAAGCTCACCGAGGCCGAACGCACCACGCTTACCGAAGTGCTGAAAGAGGCGGCTGACAAGTGCACTGCCGACATCGTGAAGTCGGAGAAGGAACTCGTCGCCTGGTTCCGCGCCCAGGGCAAGACCGTCAACGCACCCGACCGCAAGCCGTTCCGCGACGCGGTAGTGCCGTTGCACCTCTCGTCCGACGCCACCTGGGACAAGGCCGTCTACGATCGCCTGCAGGCGATCACTTCGGCGACGAACTGACGCTGCCGCCGAAGGGGCGATCATGGCTGGATCGGAAAAGGAGACGGGCGGCGCACCGCCCGTCTCCGGGGAACTCGATGTTCTTTTCAAACAGTGGGAGAAGGAAGAGGCGCACGTAAGCCTCTCCGACCTTCGGCCATCGGATTCGATCGTATTCATCGTGTTCTGGACGCTGTTCGGCGTCGTATTCCTGCAGCTCGTCGCGCGCTACGTATTCAACAACTCGCCGGGTTGGACCGAGGAGATCGCGCGCTATCTCCTGATCGGCGTGACCTTCATCGGTTCTGTAATGGCGATGCGCAAGGGCAGGCACATCGCCGTCGAGGTTGCCTTCAAATATCTGAAGCCGACCGCACGCCATTGGCTGCTTGTTGCCGTCGATGCAACGGTGGCGGCGTTTTGCGCCCTCATGGCCTGGACCGCGGCCGATCTCTCGCTCCGCACCAACCAATACATGGTGACGATCGAAGTTTCGAAGTCGGTGGTTTATTGGGTCGTATGCGCGTCTTTCGTTGCGATGACCGGTTATGCGGTGTGGCGGCTCATCCGCCGGCTGCAGGGGCGCGAGAAAGACGCCGTTCACAGCCTCAATATCGATTGAGCGCGCAATGTTGATCGCAATCTTGCTGATTTCGCTTTTCGTGTTCATCGGCATGGGTCTGCCGATCGCGATCGCGCTCTCCGGTGCCTCGCTGCTCTACATCCTCGTCGGCCAGGTGACCGGTCAGGTCTCGATCCCGGACGTCGTGGTGATCCACCGCATCGTGAACGGCGTGGATTCATTTCCACTACTTGCGGTTCCATTCTTCGTCTTCGTCGGCAATCTGATGAACACGTCCGGCATAACCAAGCGTATCTACGACTTCGCACTTGCGGTCGTCGGCTGGATGCGCGGCGGGTTGGGCCATGTGAACGTGATCGGCTCGGTGATCTTCGCCGGCATGTCCGGCACTGCGGTAGCCGATGCCGGCGGGCTCGGCACTATCGAAATCAAGGCCATGCGCGATCACGGCTATGACGTGAATTTCGCTGTGGGCCTGACCGCGGCCTCGTCCACCATTGGGCCGATCATCCCGCCTTCGCTGCCGATGGTGATTTACGGTGTGGTCGGTGGCGTCTCCATCGGCCAGTTATTCGTGGCCGGCGTGATCCCCGGCCTGATCATGGCCGGGACCCTCATGATCTGGGTCTGGGTCTATGCCCGCGCCCGCGGCTGGAAGGCGGACCAAAAGTTCAATCTCTGCAATCTCTGGGTCGCGTTCAAACTCGCCTGGATGCCGCTGATGACGCCCGTCATCATCCTTGGCGGCATGGTATTCGGCGTATTCACGCCGACCGAAGCAGCGGTCGCGGCCTGTGCCTATGCGTTGTTCCTGGGCCTCGTAGTCTATCGCTCGCTCTCCTGGCGTCAGCTCGTACGCGTCTCGATGGATACGATCGAGACCACGGCGGTGGTGCTGTTCATCGTCGGAGGTGCCTCGATCTTCGGCTGGATCCTGGCCACGACGCGCGTGACTGAGGCTTTCGCCGACGCGATGCTCTCGGTCAGCCGCGATCCGATCGTGGTCATGATCATGATCAATATCCTGCTCTTGGTCGTCGGCTGCTTCCTGGAGACCATTGCCGCGATCACGATCCTGACTCCAGTACTGTTGCCGATTGCGATTCATGTGGGAATCGATCCCGTGCAATTCGGCCTCGTTATGATACTGAATCTGATGATCGGGCTTTTGACGCCGCCGGTGGGCATGGTGCTCTACATACTGTCTCGCGTCGCGGACATCAGCTTCGAGCAGTGTGTGCGCGCCTGCGCGCCGTTCATTATTCCGCTCGCTCTGGTGCTGATCTTGATTTCATTCTGGTCGCCGCCGACGCTCTGGCTGCCGACCTTGATCTTCCGCTGAACCATGGCCGCACCCCGCACCATTCGCCTCGCTCCCGACGATAACGTGATCGTCGCCGTCGACTCCGTGGAGGCGGGGACGACGATTGCCGGCATCGCCGCCAAGGAGCGCATCCCGCGCGGCCACAAGATGGCGGCTGCCACGATCGGAGAGGGTGAGCCGGTCAGGAAGTTCGGTCAGATCATCGGCTTTGCCACTGTGGCGATCGAACCGGGCCGCCATGTCCACGTCCACAACGTGGGCCTCCATGATTTCGCCCGCGACTACCACTTTGCCGAAGCCGCCAAGAACGACGAGATCCTGCCGGCGGAGCTGCGCGCCACCTTCGAGGGTTACGTCCGGCCAAGCTGCAAGATCGGTACCCGCAACTTCGTCGCTGTAATATCCTCGGTGAATTGCTCGGCGACAGTGGCCCGCCACATGGCGCGCTCGCTCGATCGCTCCGGTGTGCTCGCCGATCATCCTGAAGTCGACGGCGTCGTCGCGCTCGTGCACGGCACCGGCTGCGGCCTGGCGTCGTCCGGCGAACCGTTCGAGACGCTCCGCCGCACCATGTGGGGTTATGCGACGCATCCCAATATCGCTGGCGTGCTGATGGTCGGCCTCGGCTGCGAGGTGTTCGAGATCGAGCGCATGAAACGCGATCATGGACTGGTCGAGGGTGACCACTTCCAGACCATGACCATCCAGGGCACCGGCGGCACGCAGAAATCGATTGCCGAGGGCGCCGAGCGGCTGAAGGCGATGCTGCCGCTCGCGGCTAAGTCGAAGCGCGAGACGCGGCCTGCGTCGGATGTGATCCTTGCGCTTCAGTGCGGCGGTTCCGACGGCTATTCCGGCATTACCGCCAATCCGGCGCTCGGTGTCGCCGCCGACCTCCTGGTCAAGCACGGTGGCACGCCGATCCTCTCCGAGACCCCCGAGATCTACGGCGCCGAGCACTTGCTCACGCGCCGCGCCGTCAACCGCTCGGTTGGCGAAAAGCTCGTCGAGCGCATCAAGTGGTGGGAGGACTACACCGCCAGGAACAAGATGGAGATGAACAACAATCCGTCTCCCGGTAACAAGGCCGGCGGCCTCACCACCATCCTCGAAAAGTCGCTCGGCGCCACGGCTAAAGGCGGCACCTCGACGCTGATGGAAGTCTACAAATACGCCGAGCCGGTCACCGCCAAGGGCTTCGTGTTCATGGACACGCCGGGCTACGACCCGGTCGCCGCCACCGGCCAGGTCGCCGGCGGCGCCAACGTGATGTGCTTCACTACCGGCCGCGGCTCGGCCTTCGGTTGCAAGCCGACACCCTCGATCAAGCTCGCGACCAATACCGACGTCTATCGCCGCATGACCGACGATATGGACATCAATTGCGGCGATGTGCTCGACGGTGTCTCGCTCGAGGACAAGGGGCGCGAGATTTTCGACCACGTGCTGCGCGTCGCTTCCGGCGAGCGCACCAAGTCCGAGCTGCTCGGCTACGGCGACGAGGAATTCGTGCCGTGGCAGACCGGCGCAACGATGTGATGCATCCCGGCTCCAGGCCGGAACTATTTCGGGAAATATTGTACCTTTGGCCGACGAAAGCGCTCAGCAAGGCGCGCTGGCGTTGCTAGAGGAAGCTACGCCGGATATGCCCGGCGCCGTCGAGGAAGCGCAGCAGGGGGAGTGGCTCGGCCGAGTTCGCAAAT
>JAYUHJ010000080.1:0-5609 GCA_043767065.1 Hyphomicrobiales bacterium
GGGCCGGCTCAAGGTCCTGCCCGGCGGCCGGGCTTAATCCTGCCGCGCCCAATACTCGCCTAGGGTCACTCCCCGTTAACCATGGGCCGTTACGTTCGCTGGGTCACTCCGGGCGAGCAGCGGTTCATGGCAACGAGCGAGAGCAAGCGGGCGGTAATTCTACCGCTGAGTCAGGAACGGCGCCGTCACCAGCGTGTGAAGCTCAATCTTCTCGGCCGCTACATGCTCGAGGACCGCAAGGAATATCCTTGCCAGACCCTCGATATGTCGCCGGGCGGGGCCGCGCTGATCACCACCGTGCTGCCACGCGTCGGCGAGCACGTGGTCGCCTATATCGACGACATCGGCCGCCTCGAGGGGCGCTGCGTGCGCCACATCGACAACGGTTTTGCCATGACCATCGCCGGCACCGCGCGCCGGCGCGACAAGCTCGCCGATCAACTCACTTGGTTCGCCAATCGTCAAATCCTCGGCATGCCCGAGGATCGCCGCCATGACCGCTTCTCGCTCAAGGATCCGCGCTCGACGCTGACCTTGCCGACTGGCGTCACCGTGCCCTGCAAGGTCACCGACGTATCGCTCTCCGGCGCCTCGGTCATGGCCGACGTGCGGCTGCCGGTCGGCTCGCCGGTCACGCTCGGCCGGACGCTGGGACGCGTCGTGCGCCAGCATGACGGCGGCTTCGCCATGGAATTCAGCCGGGTTCAGACCCACGAGAGCCTCGAGCAGGATCTCAACGCCGAGGTCTGAGGCGACCTTCCGTCTTACAGTTAATCAATCGTCATCGTCGGGCCGAAAGGCGCGAAGAGCCGTCTTCATGCCTCGAAAGGCGCAGCGCCGCCTTGATGCCTCGAAAGGCGCGCAGCGCCGCCTTGATGCCTAAGGTGCCCGGCGATCGTGTTTTCACGCCTGCTGTCGCTCCGCCGCAATGAAGTCCGAATGAATCGCGCGCAATCGATAAAATTTTACGCAAATTCGATTCAACTCCTAGCCAAACATTCCTAAGAGAGTTCCGCGAAATCGCTTCGCAATTTGCTGCCGCACTTAGCAGGGCATCAAAACGCTTGTGCGAATTTTCCCACCACAGGGAGTGGGGGAAAACATGCAACAGCAACCCCGGCGAAAAATCACTTGGTTGTTCGCAGCCGCGCTCGTCACGGCCGCCGCGGCCAGTTCGCTGGCGCCTGCCAACGCGGGCCCGCGCGAGCGGCTGCTCTATGTCGCGGTCGGTGAGACTGCGCGCCCGCCGATCGGCTGGGTGCAGTTCTGCGCCGAGCGGCCGGCGGAATGCCGCGCCGAACGGAGCGAGCCGCGCGACGTGCAGCTCAACAAGGCGGTGATGCAGGAGCTCGTGCGCGTCAACCGCTACGTCAACGAAAAGATCAAGCCACTGACCGACCTCGAGCAATACGGCGTGATCGAGAAGTGGACCTATCCGGACTCCGGCTACGGCGACTGCGAGGACTATGTGCTCCTGAAGCGCAAGCTCCTCATGCAGCTGGGCTGGCCGCGCGAGGCGCTGCTCGTCACCGTCGTGCGCGACAAGAAGGGTGACGGCCATTCGGTGCTGACCGTGCGCACCGACAAGGGCGAATTCATCCTCGACAATCAGGTCGAGGACGTTCTGGCCTGGGCCGACACCGGTTATCGTTTTGTCAAACGCCAGTCGCAAGCCGATCCTAATATCTGGATCGCGCTGGGCGACCAGCGGCCGACGCCCTTCGTCGCCGCTCGCTGAAAGGATCTGAGCTAGCGTATCCGGTCACGTCCCACCCCTCCCCGTCCCCAGACCGGGTACGCCGAGGCCGGCTCTTCCCCCCAGGAGCCGGCCTCACCATTTTTCAGAGACGCTCGAGCTTGCCCCGATACTGCTCCAGGCGCCGCACATAGACCTCGGCCGCGCCCTTGAGCATGGTGACGCCGGCCTCATCGAGCTTGCGGATCGAGCGCGCCGGCGCGCCGACGATCAACGAATTGTCGGGAAATTCCTTGCCCTCGGTAACGAGCGCATTGGCGCCGACCAGGCAGTTCGCCCCGATCTTCACGCCATTCAGCAGCGTCGCGCCCATCCCGATCAGCGTGTTCTCGCCGATCGTGCAGCCGTGCAGGATCACCCGGTGACCGATGGTGCAACCCGCGCCGATGGTGAGCGGCAGGCCGGGATCGGTGTGCAATACGCAGCCGTCCTGCACGTTGGAGCGGCGGCCGACCACGATCGGCTCGTTGTCGCCGCGCAGCACGGCGTTGAACCAGACGCTGGCGTCTTCCTCGATAATTACGCGGCCGATCAGCACCGCGTCGGGCGCCACGAAATAGCGCCCGGAGGCGGGAAAGCTCGGCCGTGCCCCGTCGAGTGCGTAGATCGGCATCGCTATTCGAGATCGGTGTCGAGGATCGCCATCTGGAAGCTGTAGGAACGCTCGCCCTCTTCCAGGAACAGGACCGCGATGAATTCCTCGCCGATCTGGACGTCGGCGGAATCCGTCTTGCGCGGCCGTGGCAGCACCCGGATGTTGGGATTACCGAGCAACTTGCGGAGCGCCTCCTGCGCGCGGTCGAACCGCGACTCCTGGACCCCCACCTGGAAATTGTAGGAGCGGTCGCCGTCCTCGTCGTCGACCGAGAGCATGCCGACCAGCTCGCTGCCGATATGGACCTCGGCCAGATCCTCGCGCTGCGGCCTCGCGGTCACGCGGATCTCGTGGTTGACGAACAGCCGGCGAAGGTAAAGCTGCACGCGGTCGAGTTCGGTCTTTTCCACGCAAATCCCCCGCAACACCCAGAAAGCCGGAGCCTAGCCACGCCCAGAGCGGCCGGGCAAGCCGTTCCTGGTCAGATGCCTTCGCCGGAGAACGGCAGATCGAACATCTGGTCCATGGTGCGCGCCGGTGCTTCGTCGTCGCAGTTGGAACTGCCCACGACGCGGGCCGGGATGCCGGCGACCGTCGTGTTCGGCGCCACCGACTTCAGCACCACCGAGCCCGCGGCCACGCGCGCGCAGGACCCGACCTCGATATTGCCGAGAATCTTCGCGCCGGCGCTGATCAGAACGCCGCGCCGGATCTTCGGGTGCCGGTCGCCGCGCTCCTTGCCGGTGCCGCCGAGCGTGACGCCCTGCATAATCGACACGTCGTCGTCGATCACCGCAGTTTGCCCGATCACCACCCCGGTGCCGTGATCGATGAAGATGCCGCGGCCGATCCGCGTAGCGGGATTGATATCGACGCCGAACACCGACGAGGACCGGCTCTGCAGATAGAGCGCGAAGTCCTGCCGCCCGCGATTCCACAGGAAATGCGCGAGCCGGTGGGTCTGTAGCGCATGAAAGCCCTTGAAATAGAGCACCGGCTCGATCGCACGGCTGCAAGCCGGATCGCGGTCGCAGACCGCAGAAATATCGGCGCGGATGGCAGCGCCGGTCGCGGCCTCGGCCTCGAACAGCTCGTCATAGGCATGCCGGATCATCTCGCTGGACACGTCGGGATGGTCGAGGCGGGCCGCGATGCGGTGCGCGACCGCGTGCTCGAGCGAGTCTTGGTTGAGGATGGTGCCGAAGATGAAGCTCGCGAGCTGTGGCTCGCGTGCGGCGGTAGCCTCCGCTTCCTCACGGATGCGCGCCCATACCGGATCGAGCGTGCGCACGCTCTGGGCAAACTTGGCTTGACGCTGGGCCATGGGTCGCTCCCTGGGCCGAACTGGGGGCGGGTTTCTAGCACCCCAATATAGGGGGTTGATAGTGGCGGGAAAACCCTTGCCGTTTCGTTGCCGCCTTAAAGGCCCGCCGCGCTCAGGTAACAAGTGAGCGAGCAATAAATGCGGTCCGGCCCTGTTGAATCAATTCGTGAAGCGGCGGATTCCGCTTCACCGGGTCCACTCCCAACCGATTCCAGCGATTCGATTTTTCACGCCCGCAGCGCCAGAAAATCGATCACGCCCTGCTTGAACACCGGATCGCCCACGCTGCGCATGTGATCGCGGCCGGGGATGTCGAGCACCTCCGCGCCCGGGATCAGCGCCGCCAGCGGCGGTCCTTTGCCGGCGATATCGTCGATGGTGCCGGTCGCGATCAGCACCGGAACCCGGATCGAGGCCGCCGCCTCCCGCGTGATCGTGCGCGACGGCACCCGCATGCAGGCGGCGAGCGCCTTCAGGTCGCTTCGGGTCTGTTCGGCGAACACGCGAAAGCCGAGCGCCAGCGGATCGCGCACCTCGGCACGGCTCGGCGCTTCGAGCGCCTTGGCGATGACCTCCGCGTTACCGCCGCCTTCCACCAGCCGGACGCCGATGCCACCGAGAATCGCCGAGCGCACCCGCGCACCGTGGGCGGAAGCGATATAGCCGACGATCCGCGCGCCCATGGAATAGCCGAGCACGTCGGCGCGGGCGATTTTCAGATGATCCATCAGCGCGACCACGTCGCCGCCCATCTTGTCGAGAGCATAGTCGGCCGGTTGGTAGAACTTGGTGGAAGCCCCATGACCGCGATTGTCGAGCGCGATCGCACGGCGCCCCGCACCCTTCAGCGCGGAAACCCAGCCGGACACGATCCAGTTCATCTCCTTGTTGGAGGCGAAGCCATGCACGAGCACGATCGGCTCGCCCGTGCCTTCGTCGAGATAGGCGATCTCGACGCCGTCATAGGTAAAGCTCGGCATCTTCACTCCGCCCGATTCATTGGCCGATCTTGCGTCCAATCATAAGTTCCGAATTCCACTCCCGCACCGACTGTCATGGAATGAGACTTGTCTAGAACAAGACTTGTTTAGAACAAGACTTGGGGTTGTCGCAGCATTTGGCTATGGTCAGTGCGAAACAGCAAGCAGAGCGGAAGCGCCCCATGGCCGATCCCGTCATTCCCCATTTCCACAACGATATCGGCGTCCCCGTCGTGCAGATCGGCGCGCGCGAGTTCAAATGCATCGGCGCGCTGCCACCGCACGACCATCCGCACATCTATCTCGACATGGGCGAGGCGGATGAGATCGTCTGCCCCTATTGCTCGACGCTCTATCGCCATGACCCGGCGCTCGCGCCCGACCGGGCGCGGCCGCCCGAGTGCGCGCTGAACGAGCGGGCCGTGGCCTAAGCCGTGGCGCGCTCGCGCACCGTTATCGTCGCGGGCGCGGGTATCGGCGGGCTCGCCGCCGCGCTCGTTTTGGCTAAGGCCGGGTTCCGCGTCATCCTGTGCGAACGGGCGGCCAAGATCGAGACGATCGGCGCCGGCATTCAGCTCTCCCCCAACGCGACGCGGGCGCTGGCCTCTCTTGGTGTGCTGGAACGGTTGCGCGAACGCGCCGTCGAGGCGCGGTCGCTGAAGGTCTGCGACGGCAAGACCGGCGCCGTGATCGTCGAAGCGCCGCTCAATGCCGCGTCCGCCGACAGCGCGCCGTGGTTGCTGGCCGCGCGCGCCGACTTGCAGCAGGAATTGTATCTTGCCGCCGTCGATCACCCGGACATCGAGCTTGAGCTCGGCACCACGATCACCGATTTCGCGGAGCATAAGCGCGGCGTCACCGCGCACTCTTCTCGGCCCGGCAAAGGGAGCGAGCGCAGCGGGATCGCGCTCATTGCCGCCGACGGACTGTGGTCGGGCATCCGCGCGCGGCTGC
>JAYUHJ010000081.1:0-2364 GCA_043767065.1 Hyphomicrobiales bacterium
CTCGGCCTGGTCGCCGCTATTCCGGCCACGATTTTCTACAATAAGTTCGTGATCGATGTGAATCGCCAGGCGCAACGACTCGAAGGTTTCGCCGACGAATTTTCGGCGATCCTGTCGCGCCAGATCGATGAGAGGACCTGAACCATGGCTGCCTCTACCTCGATGCGAGCCGGCTGGGTGAGCCGGCGCTCACGCCGCCGCCGCGCCACCGTCATGTCCGATATCAATGTGACGCCGATGGTCGACGTCATGCTGGTGTTGCTCATCGTCTTCATGGTCGCCGCGCCCTTGCTCACCGTCGGCGTGCCGATCGACCTGCCGCAGACGCAAGCCAAGAGCATGGAGCAGGACAAGGAACCGCTCACCCTCTCGGTCAATGACAAGGGCAAGGTTTTTCTGCAGAATACCGAGATCGCACTCGAAGAGATCGTGCCGAAGCTGAAGGCCATCGCCAAGAACGGCGCCGAGGAGCGCATCTATGTGCGTGGCGACCGCAAGGTGGATTACGGCACGGTGATGCGCGTCATGGGCCGGCTTTCGGCCGCCGGCTATCGCCGCGTCGCACTGGTGACCGAGTTCGAACAGGGGAACTGAGCGCTTGCGTCCAGGCATCGCCATTTCGGGTGTTACGCACGCGGTCGTGCTCGGCTGGGGGCTCGTCCTGTTTGCCGTGACGCCCGTCGAGGCGCCGAAGACCGAGGCGATGCCGGTCGATCTGGTTCCGATCAGCGAACTCACGGAGCTGAAGGCTGGCACGTTGAAGAAGACCAACGTCGAAGAGCCGAAGAAGCAGGTCGCCGAGAAGGTGGCCGAGCCCAAGCCGGCGCCCGTGCCCGAGGCCAAGCCCGCCGACAAGCCCGAGATCAAGCCCCAGGCCGCCGCGCCGCCGCCTCCGCCCCCGCCACCGACCGACGCGCTCGAGAAGCTCATCGATAAGATGGTGACGCCGGAGCCCGCGCCCGCATCCGTACGCGTGCCCGAGCCGCCGAAGCGCCCGCCGATCCCGAAACAACAGCCGAAGCCGCCGGAGGCGACCGCCGACGCGCGCGCGCCCCAGCGCACCTTCGATCCCAACCGCGTCGCCGCGCTGCTCGACAAGCGCGACCCGACCCACCCGCGCACGGCCGCGCCCGAGGTATCGCCGCAGGCCACGCTCGGCGCGCCAACCGGGCTCGGCCAGCGCCTGACTCAGAGCGAGATCGACGCGCTGCGCGCGCAGATCCAGGCCTGCTGGAACCCGCCGGTCGGCGCCGAGGAAGCCGAAAAGCTGATCGTGCGCCTGCGCATCCAGTTTCGTCAGGACGGCACGCTTTCGCGCGAGCCCGAGCTGATGAACCGGTCAACCGGCTCCTATTTCCAGATCGCGGCTGAAAGCGCCATGCGCGCCGTGCGCCGCTGTCAGCCCTATACGCTACCCGCCCACAAGTACGATATCTGGAAGGACGTCGAGGTCACCTTCGATCCGCGCGATATGTTCGGTGGATGAACGGAAATGCTGTTGAGCCACGCATGAAGCAAGAACTTTTCACTTCGCCGCTCCCCACAATCCGTCTTTCCCGCCGCCAGGTTCTCACGACCGGTGCGGCCGCATCGACGCTCGTGGCCCTGGGTGCCCGCTCGGCGCACGCGGTGCTGAAGCTCGACATTACGCAAGGCACGATCCAGCCCCTGCCGGTCGCGATCATCGATTTCCTCGGCGGCGCCGGCGGCGGTCCCGCCGATGCGGAGTCGGGCCGCAATCTCGCCGGCGTGATCACCAACAACCTGCGCCGCTGCGGCCTGTTCGCGCCGATCGAGCCCGCGGCGTTCATCGAGAAGATCCAGAATATCGACGTGGCGCCGCGCTTCCAGGATTGGCGCGTGATCAACGCGCAGGGCCTCGTGGTCGGCCGCGTCACGCGCCAACCCGACGGCCGCCTCAAGGTCGAATTCCGGTTGTGGGACGTGTTCGCCGGCCAGCAACTCGCCGGCTCCCAGTTCTTCACCCAGCCCGACAACTGGCGCCGCATCGCCCACATCATCTCCGATGCGATCTACGAGCGGCTCACCGGCGAGAAGGGCTATTTCGACACGCGCGTCGTGTTCGTCGACGAGACCGGGCCCAAGGAGCGCCGCATCAAGCGCCTCGCGATCATGGATCAGGACGGCGCCAATGTGCGCTACCTCACCCGCGGCGAGGAACTCGTGCTCACCCCGCGCTTCAGCCCGAACAGCCAGGAAATTACCTACATGTCCTATGGCCGCGGCGAGCCGCGCGTCGTGCTGTTGAACATCGAGACCGGCCAGCGCGAGGTCGTCGTCGATCTGCCGGGCATGAGCTTCTCGCCGCGCTTCTCGCCCGACGGTCAGCGTGTGGCCATGAGC
>JAYUHJ010000082.1:0-13359 GCA_043767065.1 Hyphomicrobiales bacterium
ATCGACCTTCTCGCCCTGCACCAGCTTGGAGGCCAGCGCAGGCGCCTTCGGCGGTTCCGACTCGTCGTCCACCTTAATGAACTGGATGGCGCGGCCGGCGAGCGTACCGCCCTTCTGCTTGACGTAAAGTTCCATCGCGTTGGTGATGGCCTCGCCGAGCTGCGCGAAGGTGCCACTATAGGGCAGCATGACGCCGACCTTGATCGGACCCGATTGCGCGAGCGCCGGACGGGCGAACGGCAGCGCGGTGCTGACGGCACCGGCGCCGGCAAGTTCCAGGAGCCGGCGGCGAGAAATTCCCGACTGCGACTTCTTCATACGTTCCTCCCTCTGGGCGTCGCTTCGAGGCGACGACCGTTTTTTCCGTAGAAGAAGCATAGTACATGAGCGCATCCCGACAAGCGCGACGCTTAGTTTGCTGTAGTGAGCGCCCGCAACATTGATGCATAAAGCCCGCTCGCGGGCCTTCCATAGGGCCGCGCAATGCACTTTACTGCCGGCCAGCACCGGCCCATTCGGGGGATCGCAGTCCCGGCCGGGGTCGGATAAGAACTTGGGAAAACTCGTATCAGTCACGGCCCAAGGCCGTGCACAGGAGGAACAGCATGAGCAGGAATTCGCAGAATAAATCGGCCGGCACGCGGGCGCGCGTCAGCCGCCGCACTTTCAATGCCGGCGTCGCCGCCAGCGCAATCGTCGCCGGCACCACGCCGTTCAACATCGCCCGCGCGCAGGGCGGCCCGCTAAAGGTCGGCGTGCTGTTGCCGCGCTCGGGCGCTCAAGCAAGCATCGGGCAGGACTGCCAGCGCGGCGTCGATATCGCACCGGGCATCCTCAAAGGTCTAGGCCTGCCGGATCTTCAGATCATGAACGGCGACACCGAGACCAACGTCGAGGTCGCCCGCGCCCGTGCCGAGCGCTTGATCGGCGAAGGTGCGCAGCTCCTGGTCGGCGCCTTCGATTCCGGCCAGAGCACCGCGATCGCCCAGGTCGCCGAGCAGAAGGGCATCCCCTTCGTCATCAACATCGCCGCCGCCCCGCCGATCACCGAGCAGGGCTATAAGTTCGTGTTCCGTAACTTTCCGACCGCACCGATGATTCTGGGCGATGCGTTCGCCAACCAGAAGGAAGTGTTCGAATCCACCGGCGTCGCGCCGAAGTCGGTCGTGTTCATGCACGTCAACGACACGTTCGGCACCGCGATGAAGAACGGAATCGGCGCGGTGATGCCGCGCTTCAACATGCCCTACACGATCGCCGAAACGATCGCTTATGACCCGACCGCGCGCGACCTCTCCATTGAAGTCGCCAAAGCCAAGGCGACCGGCGCCGACGCGCTGCTCATGGTCAGCCGCCTGAACGACGCGATCCTGATCACCCGCGAACTGATCAAGCAGCGCTGGTCGCCGATGGCGGTGCTCAGCATGGGGCCGGGCTGGTACGAGGATCAGTACCTGAAGACGCTCGCCAAACTCTCCGATGGCCCGATGAGCTTCGTGCCCTGGTACGATCCGAACAAGAAGCTGAGCAAGATTCTTGAAGCCGCGCATACCAAGGCCTTTCCTGAAATCAGTCTCAACACCAACCACATCTATACGTTCGAGGCGCTGCTGATCGCCGCGGACGCTTTCAAGCGCGCCGGCTCGACCGATCCCAAGGCGCTGGCCGACGCGATCCGCAAAACCGACATCAAGGACAACGTCAGCACCGGCCCCGGCATCCAGTTCGACGCCAAGGGCCAGAACGACAAGCTGAAGAACTCCGCGATCCAGAACCGCGACGGCAAGCTCGTGACGGTGGCGCCGAAGACGGCGTCCAACGCCAAGGCTGAACTGCCGATGAAGCCCTACGACAAGCGCGGCTGAACCTGCCTCGGCTGAACCTGCTCCGGCCGTGAAAGCGGCCGGAGCGTTGCTGCGCAGGACGCATCGGTGCCCGCGGAAATCTATCTCAACGTCGCCGTCAGCGGCCTGTTGACCGGCCTGGTCTACGGCCTGATGGCGCTCGGGCTCTCCGTCATTTTCGGCGTCGTGCGCGTCGTCAATTTCGCCCATGGCGAGATGATGACCATCGCGATGTATCTCGCGGTGTTTTTGTTTGCCGCCTTCAAGCTCGATCCGCTCGTCATGTTGGTGCCGATCAGCATCGCTCTGTTCGCACTCGGCTATGCGATGCAGGCCGGCCTCATCAATCCGTTCATCAACCGGCCCGAGCACAGCCAGTTCATGCTTCTGGTCGCGGTGGCCCTCATCATGGTCAACGCACTCCTGATCGTCTTCGGGCCGGACGCCAAAAACGTGCAAACGTCTTACTCGTTCGACAGCTTCCAGCTCGGTCCGCTGATCGTCGATGCCACCAAGGCCTATGCCGCCGCCGCCGCCATCGCGGTCGCACTCGCGCTGTTCGCGTTCTTCCGCTTCAGCCGTATCGGCAAGGCGATCCGCGCTTGCGCCGACAACTACACCGGCGCGCTGGTCGTGGGCCTCGACGTCAAACGGCTCTATGCACTGACCTTCGGGATCGGCGCCGCCTGCGTGGGCGCCGCCGGTTCGATCATGGTGATTCTGGTCGACGTGACGCCGCCGCTCGGGCCCGCCTACACGCTGCTTGCGTTCGTGATCGTGATCGTCGGCGGGCTCGGCTCGATGCCGGGAGCACTATTGGGCGGCGTGCTCATTGGCCTCACCGAGGCGCTGGCGGGCCTGTTCTTCACGCCGTCGGCGAAAAGCATGTTCGCCTTCGGCATTCTGGTACTCGTGCTGCTGTTCCGCCCACAAGGCATCGCCGGGAAGAAGCAATCATGACGCGGCTTCTCGGCGGCGTCTCGCGCCGCGGCTGGATTTTGATGCTCGCGGTGCTTGCCACGTTTCTGGCAGCACCCTGGTTCGCCAACGATTATCTGCTGACCGTCCTGATCCTCATTCTCTATTACGCCTATACCGGCCAAGCCTGGAACATCATGATGGGCTTTGCCGGGCAGCTCTCGCTCGGCCACGCCCTCTATGTCGGCCTCGGCGCTTATGCGACCGCGGCGCTCTATGTGCATTTCGGCATCGGGCCCTGGGCCGGGTTGCCGGCGGCGATCCTCATCGCCATGGCCTGCGGCGCGGTCATCGGCTTCCTCGCTTTCCGCTTCGGCGTTGCCGGCGTGTATTTTGCGATTCTGACGATCGCGTTCGCCGAATTCGCCCGCATCGGCTTCGATCATTTCAGGTGGGTCGGCGGCTCCGCCGGCTTCTTTCTTCCGGTCGCCAATTACGCCGAGAGCGATCTGCTCAATCTGCGCGGCAAGCCGGTCATGTTCTATTACGTGATGCTCGGGCTGACGGTGGCGGCTTTCATTCTGTGCCACCTCTTGCTCAAGAGCCGCATCGGCTATTGCTGGCAGGCGATTCGCGAGGATGAGGAAGCCGCGCGCGCGCTCGGCGTCAACACGTTCCGCTACAAGATGTACGCGGTGGTGATCTCCGCCGGCATGACTTCGGTCGCCGGCATGTTCTATGCGTTTTTCTACAACAATCTTTTTCCGGAGCAGGTTTTCAGCATTGGCCGTTCGATCGAGATCATTCTGGGTCCCATCATCGGCGGCATCGGCACGTTGTTCGGGCCGATCGTGGGCGCGTTCGTGCTTACGGGTCTGGCCGAGAGCTTGCGCGAGGTCATGCTGGTGCTCGGCGTGGAAGTGCCCGGCGTCAAGCAAGTGTTCTACGGAATCTGCCTGCTTTTGGTCGTCGTGCTGCTTCCCAACGGCATCTGGCCGCCGCTCTCCAAGGCGCTCGGCCTCGATCGTAATCCCGACGACAAGCGAGGCACGTGACATGGCCGCGCTCCTGGAAGTCGAAGGTCTGTCGAAGAGCTTCAGCGGCCTACGCGCCGCTCAGGAGGTGAGCTTCGCCGTTTCAGAGGGCGGCATCGTCGCGCTCATCGGCCCCAATGGCGCCGGCAAGACCACCTGCTTCAACCTGATCGCCGGCGTGTTCAAGCCGGATTCGGGCATCGTTAAGCTCGCCGGACAGCGCATCGACGGCCGCCGGCCCGACCAGATTTGCCGCGCTGGCATCGGCCGCACGTTTCAGCTGGTAAAGCCCTTCGCAGGAATGTCCGTGCTCGACAACGTGGTGGTCGGCGCGCTGAACGCATGCCGCACCGTGCGCGAGGCGCGCAGCCACGCCGAGCAGGTGCTCGAAATTCTCGGCCTTGCGGGCAAAAGCGGCCAGCCCGCCGCGTCGCTGACCTTGCCCGAGCGTAAGCGACTCGAGGTTGCGCGTGCACTGGCGACCAAGCCGCGCATCCTGTTGCTCGATGAAGTGATGGCGGGCCTCACGCCCACCGAGATTGACCTGATGGTCGAGCTCTTGCAGGAGCTCAATTCCAAGCAGGGCCTCACCATCCTGCTGATCGAACACGTCATGCGCGCGGTCATGGCGATCTCGCGGCGCGTAATCGTGATGCACCACGGTGTGGTGATTGCGAGCGGCACGCCCGACGAGGTGACGCGCGATCCGGTGGTGATCGAGTGCTATCTCGGGGAGGAGGCGCTGTGATCCTCCAGATCGAAAACCTCGACCTCTATTACGGCGACGCTCAGGCGCTCGATAGGGTCTCGCTCGTAGCTGAAGAGGGCGAGCTCATCGCCATTGTCGGCGCCAACGGCGCGGGCAAGACCAGCCTGATCCGCACCATCGCCGGAATGCTGACGCCGCGTGCCGGGCGCATCCGCTTCCGTGGCAATGACATCACGGGTCTGCCCAGCCACCGGGTCTGCAATCTGGGGATCGGGCAGGTGGCCGAAGGCCGGCAGATTTTTCCCTCGCTCACCGTGGAAGAGAATTTGCAGGTTGGAGCGATGCTGCCGCGCGCGCGCGAGCAGGAGCGGGAAGGGCTCGCGCACGTCTACAAGATGTTTCCGCGGCTGGCCGAGCGGCGCCGACAGGTCGCCGGCACTATGTCGGGCGGCGAGCAGCAGATGCTTGCGATCGGCCGCTGCCTCATGGGCCGGCCGGAACTGATTATGTTCGACGAGCCGTCGCTCGGTCTGGCGCCGGCGCTGGTGCAGGAGCTGTTCCAGACCATCCGGTTGTTGCGCCAAAGTGGCCTCACAGTGCTCTTGGTCGAGCAAAACGTCGCACACTCGCTGAAGCTTGCCGACCGCGGCTATGTACTGGAGAACGGCCGCATTGCGCTATCGGGCACCGGTGCGGAACTGCTCAACAATGACGGCGTGCGCCAGGCCTATCTCGGCATTCGTGCCGCCATCGGCGGTTAGCTGCAATGAAGCCGCCGTTCGCCGAGATCGAGTTCGCGCCGCCGCTGGTGGAGCGCCGCGACCGCGGCGACGGCTCGTTTGAACTGTTCTCTCCGGTCCCGCTGCAGCCCTACGCTAAGAGTCTCGCGCACCTCTTGCGGCTGCAGGCCGAGACGTTTCCGAAGAAGGATTTCCTCGCCGAGCGCGATGCCTCGGGGGCGTGGCGTAGGGTCACTTTCGGCGAGGCCAGCCGCCGGGCGGATTCAATCGCGCAAGCGCTGCTCGAGCGCGGCTGTGCGCCCGACCGCCCGGTGATGATCCTCTCTGGCAACGGCATCGACCACGCGCTCATCATGCTCGGCGCCTTCGTCGCCGGCGTTCCCGTTGTCCCGGTCTCGGTCGCTTATTCGCTGATGAGCCAGGACTTCGAGAAACTGAAGTACATTTTCGCCGCCGTGCGGCCGGGGCTGGTCTATGCGGCCAACGGAAAAATGTTTGCCAAGGCCCTCGACACGCTCGATCTAAAGAGCGTGAGATTAGTGCTCGGCGCCGAGCCGCCCGCGGTAAGCGCCGCCGAGCTTTTGTCCGATCTCCTCGATACCAAGCCGACGCAGGCGGTCGATCGCGCGCTCGCCGGCATCAGGCCCGACACGATTGCGAAAATCCTCTTCACCTCCGGCTCCACCGGCATGCCCAAGGGCGTCGTCAACACGCACCGCATGATGTGCGCGAACCAGCAGATGTCGGAACAGGTCTGGCCGTTCGTGAAGAAGGAGCCGCCGGTGCTGGTCGATTGGCTACCGTGGAACCACACCTTTGGCGGCAATCACAATTTCAATCTGGTGCTGGCGCAGGCCGGCACTCTTTATATCGACGCCGGCCGCCCGCTGACGGGCCTGATCGAGCACACCGTCAAGAATCTTTCGGAGATTTCGCCGACCATTTATCTCAACGTACCGGCCGGCTTTTCGATGCTGCTGCCGTATCTGGAGAAAGACGAGACGCTGGCGAAGAATTTCTTCGCACGCCTCAAATTCATTCTCTATGCCGGCGCCGCGCTGTCGCCCGATCTGTGGGACCGGATCGAAGCGCTTTCAATACGCATCACCGGCAAACGCGTTCCCATGGTGTCGAGCTGGGGCGCGACCGAGACCTCGCCGGTCGCCACCGCCGGGCATTTGCTCGCCGACCGCGCCGGCGTGATCGGCCTGCCGGCGCCCGGCGTCACGCTCAAGTTCGTGCCTTCGGGCGGCAAGCTCGAGGTGCGTGTGCGCGGCCCCAGCGTCTTCACTGGTTATTGGGGACGCCCCGATCTCACCAAGGATGCCTTCGACGAGGAAGGCTTCTACAAGATCGGCGACGCCGCGCGCCTCGCCGACCCGAATGATCCTTCCAAGGGCGTCGTGTTCGACGGGCGCGTGGCTGAGGACTTCAAGCTCTCGACCGGAACCTGGGTGCATGCGGGCGGCTTGCGTGTCGTAGCGCTCGCGGCGGCGGCGCCGATCCTGCAAGATGGCGTCGTCACCGGCCACGACCGCGACTATGTCGGGTTGCTGGCTTGGCCGAATCTGGCCGCGATCAAGCAGATGATTTCCGATCCATCCTTGGACCCGGCAGCCATGATCGCCTCGGGCGTGGTCCGGGAGCATGTGCGCAAGGGCATCGCCTCGCACAACGCCGCGCAGCCGGGCTCCTCCATGCAGATCAAACGCGTGCTCCTGATGCCCGAGCCGCCCTCGATCGACGCCAACGAGATCACCGACAAGGGCTATATCAACCAGCGCGCGGTGCTGGAGCGGCGCCGTGCGCTCGTGGAGCGGCTCTATGCCGCCCCGTCTGCCGCGGACGTGATCGAAATCGATTGAGATGCTAGATCGTGAGTCTTGGCCGCCGGCGCCGCGACGCGCATTTCCCGGAGACGACTGATGTCCAGGCCGCGCGCTTCCCAGGCCCTCGCACGCTTCACCGTGCTGGATCTCACGCGCGTACGTGCCGGCCCGACGGCCGCGCGCCAGCTCGCCGACTGGGGCGCCAACGTCATCAAGATCGAGACCCCCGAGCATCTCGGCCTCGGCGAGCCGCCCGGCGGCCCGCGCGAGGGTTCCGATTTCCAGAATCTCCATCGCAATAAGCGCAGCATCACGCTCGACCTGAAGTCGAAGGAAGGTGTCGCTGCGTTCTTTCGGCTCGTCGCGAAATCGGACGTGGTGATCGAGAATTTCCGCCCTGACGTGAAGGAGCGCCTCGGCATCGGCTATGAGACGCTGAAGAAGATCAATCCACGCATCGTCTATGCGAGTATATCCGGCTTCGGCCAGGACGGGCCCTATCGCGAACGTCCCGGCTTCGACCAGATTGCCCAGGGGATGGGCGGGCTCATGTCGATCACCGGTCTGCCCGGCCAGGGGCCGGTGCGGGCCGGCATTCCGGTGGCCGACCTTTCCGCCGGGCTCTTGTGCGCGCACGGAATTCTGGTGGCGCTCCTGGAGCGCGAAACCTCGGGCGAGGGTCAGCGCGTCGAGACGTCACTGCTCGAGGCGCAGATTTTCATGCTCGATTTCCAGGCCGCGCGCTGGCTGATCGACGGCGACGTGCCGCAACAGGCCGGCAACAACCACCCGACCAGCACTCCGACCAGCGCCTACAAGACCGCCGACGGCCACATCAATATCGCCACTGCCGGCCAGACCATGTGGGAGCGCCTGGCGCGTGCCATCGGCGCCGATGCGCTGCTGCAGAGGCCGGACTACGAGACTTCTAACGGCCGGCTCAAGAATCGCGATGCGCTCAATGCCGACATCGAGAAGTATCTCGCCGCGCACGGCAGTGCGCACTGGATCGAGCGGCTGAACAAGGCCGGAGTGCCGTGCGGACCGATCTACGCGATCGACGACATGTTCGCCGACCCTCAGGTCGAGCATTTGGGCATTACCAAAAGCGTGAAGAAGAAGGACGGCGGCGAACTCCGCGTGGTAGGCCAAGCGGTGAGCCTTTCGCGCACGCCGAGCGGGATCGTGGCGCCGCCACCGGGACTCGGCGAGCATACGGAAGAGGTACTGCGCGAGTTTGGGTTTGCCGCGGCGGAGATCGATGCACTTCGCCGGGCCAAGGCTATTTGACGCACGAGCAGGAAAGAGCAGGAGAAGATCATGAGCGCCACCGACAAAATGATCGCCAAGAAAGAGGGCGGCGTCGGCTACCTGATCTTCAACAATCCCGAGCGCCACAACGCGGTCTCGCTCGAAATGTGGGACGCCACGGCAAACATCCTCGCCGATTTTGCCAAGGACGACGCGATCCGCGTCGCGGTGCTGACCGGCGCCGGCGGCAAGGCGTTCGTCTCTGGCGCCGACATTTCAAAATTCGCCGACGAGCGCGGCACGCAAAAAGCCATCGATCACTACAATGCTGCGACCGAGCGCGCGTTCCAGAGCGTGCACGGATTTTCGAAACCCACCATCGCCATGATCCGCGGCTTCTGCATGGGCGGCGGGCTCGCGCTCGCGGTCAACTGCGACATCCGGATCGCGTCCGACAATTCCCGCTTCGCGCTGCCGGCCGCCAAGCTCGGCCTCGGCTATGGCTATTCGGGCCTGAAGCGCTTCATCGAAGCGGTCGGGCCCGCCTTCACCAAGGAGATTTTCTTCACCGCGCGCCAGTTCGACGCCGCCGAGGCGCGCGACATGGGTCTGGTCAACCGCGTGCTGCCGGACGTCGAGGTCGAGCCCTATGTGAAAAACTACGCCGACACGATCGCCGCCAATGCGCCGCTCACCATCGCCGCCATCAAGTTCATCGTCGGCGAGGCGCTGAAGGACGAGTCCAAGCGCGATCTGGCCGCCTGCGAGGCGCTGGTGAAGAAGTGCTTCACCAGCAGCGACTACGAGGAGGGCCGCAAGGCCTTCATGGAAAAGCGCAAGCCCAGCTTCAGCGGCCGCTGATCGCGGGAGCGCTTTCGTCCGATCAAGCGCTTGATTTGCCAAGCCTTATTTCGGCGTGGAAGGCTCGCCCCATCTTCCGGCCGCCGATTGACAAGCGCGCCGTTCGGGCCTTCGCTTGTTAACTTGTGGACCGTCATCCGCGCGTCGTCCGGGCGTCGCGGAAGCGTCGTGCCGCACTGCTAGCCGCTCCGAAGGGCTTCGAAAACGACCCGCGGGGCAAGTTTCACAGGGAGGAAATCCGATGCGTCGCCTTGCATTCGCCGCAGCCGCGGCATTCGCGCTCGCCACCGGCTCGGCTCAGGCTCAGGTCGAAATTCAGTGGTGGCACGCCATGACCGGCGGCAACAACGACGTGATCGTCAAGCTCGCCACCGAGTTCAATGCAGCGCAATCGGAATACAAAGTCGTTCCCACCTACAAGGGCAGCTACATCGATACGATGAACGCCGGCATCGCCGCGTTCCGCGCCGGCAACGCGCCGCACATCATGCAGGTGTTCGAAGTCGGCACCGCCACCATGATGGCCGCGACCGGCGCCGTGAAGCCGGTGCATGTGCTGATGAAAGAAGCCGGCGAGAAGTTCGATCCGCAGGCGTATCTGTCGGCGATCACTGGCTACTACTCGACGTCGAAAGGCGAGATGCTCTCGTTCCCGTTCAATTCGTCCTCGGCGGTGATGTGGTACAACCGCGACGCCTTCAAGAAGGCGGGCCTCGATCCGATGGCGCCGCCCAAGACCTGGCCCGAAGTGTTCGCTGCGGCGAAGAAGCTGAAGGCGGCGGGCTACGCCACTTGCGGCTTCTCCAATGCCTGGGTGACGTGGGTGAACGTCGAGCAGCTCGGGGCCTGGCACAACGTCGCGCTTTCGACCAAGGCGAACGGCCTCGACGGCTTCGACGCGGTCTTGAACTTCAACGGCCCGCTGCATGTCCGGCACCTGCAGAACCTCGTCGATCTGCAGAAGGACAAGACCTACGACTATTCCGGCCGCACCAATACCGGCGAGGGCCGTTTCACTTCGGGCGAGTGCCCGATCTTCCTGACCTCGTCCGCGTTCTTCGGCAACGTGCGCGCCAACGCCAAGTTCGATTTCGCCGCCGCGCCGATGCCCTATTACCCGGACATCCCGAACGCGCCGCAGAACTCCATCATTGGCGGCGCCTCGCTCTGGGTCATGGGCGGCAAGAAGCCGGACGAATACAAAGGCGTCGCCAAGTTCTTCACCTTCCTCACCGACACCGACCGGCAGGTCGCGGTCCACAAGGCGTCCGGCTATTTGCCGATCACCAAGGCTGCCTACGCCAAGACCAAGGACTCCGGCTACTACAAGGACGCGCCGTATCTCGAGGTGCCGCTCCTCGAGCTCACCAACAAGGAGCCGACCGCTAACACGCGCGGGCTGCGGCTCGGCAACATGGTGCAGTTGCGCGACGTCTGGTCCGAGGAGTTCGAGTCCGCGCTTTCCGGCAAGAAAACCGCGAAAGAAGCGCTCGACTCCGCCGTCACCCGCGGCAACGCGATGCTGCGGCAATTCGAGCGCACGGTTACGCGCTGAGCAAACGATTTGAGGCGAGGCCTGCGGGCCTCGCCTCACTTCGCGTCACAGCGGCGACGCCGAGCATGAAGCTCACCACCCTGACCCCGATGTTGAGCGTGTCCGACCTCAAGCGGACGATGGCTTTCTATTGCGACCGCCTGGGGTTTCACGTCGTCAACAAGTTCGGCGAACCTGAGCCCGTATGGTGCATGCTGAAGCGCGATAATGTGCGGCTGATGTTCAATCAGCCGCCGGCGGAAGAGATGAAGGAGCTGCCGCTGCGCGCCAAAGACTTCCAAGTCTACTATTTCTATCCGGACAACCTGGTTTCGCTGCATGCCGCCTGGAAGGCCAAGCGGCTTCCGGTCACGGAGCTGCGCGTTACCGTCTACGGAATGAAGGAGTTCGAGCTTCGCGACCCCGACGGCCATTGGCTATGGTTCGGCCAGGACACCGACGAGCCGCCTACAGTGAAAGAGTAATCCAGGGTCCAGATGCAGAAGCGTTCGGTCTTCAATAACCGCCTGCTGCCCTATGCGCTGATCGCGCCGCAAATCGCGATCACCTTGGTCTTTTTCTATTGGCCGGCGAGCCAGGCGCTCTGGCAGTCGTTCCTGCTGCAGGATGCCTTCGGCCTTTCGACCTCGTTCATCTGGTTCGAGAACTATCGCGATCTGTTCGCGCAGCCCGACTATTACAACACCATGTGGAACACCTTGGTGTTCTCGACGGCGGTGACGGTGCTGTCGCTCTCGGCCGCGCTGCTGCTTGCGGTCATGGCCGACAAGCCGCTGCGCGGCGCCGGCGTCTATCGCACGCTCCTGATCTGGCCCTATGCGGTGGCGCCCGCGGTCGCCGGCGTCTTGTGGCTCTTCATGTTCCAGCCCTCGCTCGGCGTGCTCGCGCGCGAGCTGCGCTGGCTCGGGATCGACTGGAATCCATTGCTCAACGGCGACCACGCCATGATCCTGGTGATCCTCGCCGCTACGTGGAAACAGATCTCTTATAACTTCCTCTTCTTCCTGGCCGGGCTGGCGGCGATTCCGAAAAGCATCATCGAAGCCGCCGCGATCGACGGCGCGCGGCCGATCCGGCGCTTCTGGACCATCGTGTTTCCGTTGCTTTCGCCGACCACCTTCTTCCTGCTCGTGGTCAACATCGTCTACGCCTTCTTCGACACCTTCGGCATCATCGACGCCATGACCGGCGGCGGCCCATCCAAGGCGACGGAGACGCTGGTCTACAAGGTCTATCAGGACGGCCGGCTGGGCGGCGATCTCGGCGGCTCGGCGGCGCAGTCGGTGATCCTGATGTTCATCGTGATCGTGCTCACCGCCATCCAGTTTCGCTACATCGAGCGCCGGGTGAACTACTGATGCGCGCCATCAATCCGTCATTCCGGGTGAGCGGCCAAAGGCCGCGAGGCCCGGAATCCATAACCACCGATCGCGGTTATGGATTCCGGCCCTCGCCCCCGGGTCGAACCCGGGGGTTCGGCCGGAAAGACAGGAGAGTGGTCTGATGGTCGAAAAGAAGGGCCTCGGAACCTTGCTGCCGCACCTGATCCTGTGGATCGGGATCGCGATCGTTGTGTTTCCCGTCTATCTCGCTTTCGTCGCCTCGACCCACGAACCGACGATCATCTCCAACGGCCAGATGCCGCTGACGCCCGGCTCGCACTTCCTCGAAAATTATTATCGCACGATCTTCATCGGAACCGCCGGCACCACGCGCGAGCCGGTCGGCACCATGCTCTTGAACAGTTTCATCATGGCCATGTCGATTGCCGGCGGTAAGATCGCGATCTCGATCATCTCGGCCTACGCCATCATCTATTTCCGCTTTCCGTTCCGCATGACCGCTTTCTGGGTGATCTTCGTGACGCTCATGCTGCCGGTCGAGGTCCGCATTTATCCGACCTACAAGATCGCAGCCGACCTCAACCTTCTCGATACGTATTCCGGCCTCGCGCTGCCGCTCATCGCCTCGGCAACGGCAACGCTTCTGTTCCGCCAGTTCTTCATGACGGTGCCCGACGAGCTCGTGGAAGCCTCGCGCATCGACGGCGCCGGGCCGTTCCGCTTCTTCAAGGATACGCTGCTGCCGCTCGCGCGCACCAACATGGCGGCGCTATTCGTGATCCTCTTCATCTATGGCTGGAACCAGTATCTGTGGCCGTTGCTCATCACCACGCGCGACGACATGCAGACCATCGTCATCGGCATCAAGAAAATGATCGTCACCTCCGACGCGCTCACCGAATGGCAGCTGGTGATGGCGACGGCGATGCTCGCCATGCTGCCGCCGGTCGCGGTGGTGATCCTGATGCAACGGCTGTTCGTGCGCGGCCTGGTCGAGACGGAAAAGTGAGGGGCCGATGGCGGGCGTGATACTCAAAGATATTCGCAAGGCCTATACCGGAGGCCTCGAAGTCATCAAAGGCATTAGCTTCGATGTGCCCGACGGCACCTTTTGCGTGCTCGTGGGCCCCTCCGGCTGCGGAAAATCGACGCTTTTACGCATGATCGCCGGGATCGAGACCATCACCTCCGGTGAAATCCGGATCGGCAATCGGGTCGTCAACGATATCGAGCCCTCCGAGCGCGACATCGCCATGGTGTTCCAGAACTACGCGC
>JAYUHJ010000083.1:0-5592 GCA_043767065.1 Hyphomicrobiales bacterium
CTCAGGATGACGGGACGTCAGACCCCCAACCCGTTCTCTCTGGCCAGTTCGGCGAGTTTACGCAACGGCCGCGCGCCCATGTGCGAGATCACTTCTGCCGCTGCAAGCGCGCCGAGCTGCGCCGAGGCCTTGTGCGGCAAGCCGCGCGCGAAGCCGTGCAGAAAGCCCGCGGCGAACAGGTCGCCGGCACCGGTGGCATCGACCACGCGCTCGACCGGAAAGACCGGCACTGTTTCAGTCTTGCTGCCGTCCACCACCACGGCCCCCTTCTCGCTTCTGGTGACCACCGCGAGCTTGGCGTCCTTCTTCAAGCCGGCGAGAGCGATGTCAAAATCGGCGGTCTCGTAGAGACTTTTCAATTCCGATTCGTTGGCGAACACGAGATCGACGGTGCGCTCGCGCAGCAGCGCCACGAACTCGCCGCGATAGCGATCGACGCAAAAAGAGTCTGAGAGCGTGAGCGCGACGGTGCGGCCTGCGTCATGGGCGATTTTCGCGGCCTTGCGAAAGGCTTCCTTGGCGTCCTTGGGGTCCCACAGATAACCCTCCAGATACGTGATCGCGGCAGCGCCGATTTCCTCGGCCACGACATCGGCGGGTGACAGATTCTGCGCGGCACCGAGAAAAGTATTCATGGTGCGCTCGCCGTCGGGCGTCACCAGAACGTAGCAGCGCGCGGTCGAGGGGCCGCCGCTCGCGGCTTTGGTGGTGAAGCTGACGCCGGCCGCGCGGATATCGTACGCGAACACCTGGCCCAAGCCGTCTTCCTTGACCTTGCCGACGAAGGCGGCGCGGCCGCCGAAGCTCGCAACGCCCACCATGGTATTGGCCGCCGAGCCGCCGGAGATTTCGGTCGCCGGGCCCATGGCCGAGTAGATCGCTTCGGCGCGCGCCTCGTCGATCAACGACATTGATCCTTTCGGCATTTTCTGGCGCACCAGGAAATCATCGTCGGTGCGCGCGAGCACATCGACGATCGCGTTGCCGATGCCGATAACGTCGTAGCGGGGAGCGGCCATGGTCTTCTCCGGACAGCGCATCGGCCTAGCAAGGCGCATCCGCACCCGCAACCGCACGGCGCGAGCGGTATAAGCTTGGGCCTCGGCCCATCCCCTTGCTTCGCGCGGCATCCGCGTGGCATGAGGCGGCCCGCACGGGGGCAGCGATGGCCGAGTTCAAACAGCGCGTTTTCTCGGGGGTGCAGCCCACCGGCAATCTGCACCTCGGGAATTATCTCGGCGCCATCAAGCGCTTCGTCGAGCTGCAGGCGAAGTACAACTGCATCTATTGCGTCGTCGATCTGCACGCGATCACGGTCTGGCAGGACCCGGACGAGCTGACCAAGAGCATCCGCGAGGTGACCGCGGCCTTCATTGCGTCCGGCATCGATCCGAAAAAGCACATCATCTTCAACCAGAGCCAGGTCGCCGAGCATGCGGAGCTCGCCTGGGTGTTCAGCTGCATCGCGCGCACGGGCTGGCTCAACCGCATGACCCAGTTCAAGGAGAAGGCGGGCAAGGACCGCGAGAATGTCTCGGTCGGTCTTTACGCGTATCCGTGCCTGATGGCCGCCGACATTCTCGCTTATCGCGCGACGCACGTGCCGGTCGGCGAGGACCAGAAGCAGCATCTGGAGCTGACGCGCGACATCGCGCAGAAGTTCAACAACGATTTTGCCAAGCGGATCGCCGCGCTCGGCCACGGCGACGCTTTCTTTCCGCTCACCGAACCGCTGATCTCGGGCCCGGCCATGCGCGTGATGTCGCTGCGCGACGGCACCAAGAAGATGTCGAAATCGGACGCCTCCGACTATTCGCGCATCAATCTTGCCGACGATGCCGACACCATCGCGCAGAAATTCAAGAAGGCGAAAACCGACCCGCTGCCTTTTCCGAGCGACGAGAAGGAGCTAGAGACGCGGCCGGAGGCGGAGAATCTCGTTGGCATCTATTCGGCGCTCACCGGCAAGACCAACGCCGAGGTGCTCAACGAATTCGGCGGCGCCCAGTTCTCCCGCTTCAAGGACGCCCTCACCGAGCGCGCGGTCGCGAAGCTCGGCCCGATCGGCGGCGAGATGAAGCGTCTGGTGCAGGACACCGCCCATCTCGACCGGGTGCTGGCCGACGGCTCATCGCGAGCGCGGGCCATCGCCGCCGAAACCATGAAGGCGGTCAAGGACATCTGCGGTTTCGTGCGTGCCTGATTTGTGCGCTTTGCGCGCTCGTCCCGAGCGTGGCAGCATTCGCGTGATCGGCGGACCGATTGCATGAGCCGACCCAAAGAGATGCCCGCAGAGTATCCGCGCATGTTCCTCGTCGTCATCGACGAGACGCCGGAGTGCGACCGCGCCGTCTATTACGCCAGCCGGCGGGCGGCGCGCACCAACGGCAAACTCGTCATGGTCGCGGTCGCCTCGCCGCCGGGCGGCAACCAGGAATGGCTCGGGGTCAGCGAACTCATGCGCGCGGAGGCGCTTGAGGAGGCCGAAGGCCGGCTCGACGAATTCGCCGCGCGCGCCCGTAACCTCGCCGGCATCGACCCGCAGCGGGTGGTCCGCGAGGGCAAGAAGCCGGAGGAGATCCTGAAACTGATCCAGGAAAACCGGGAGATCGCGATCCTGGTTCTGGCGGCCGGAACCGGCGCCGAAGGGCCGGGGCCCCTGGTTTCCTCGCTCGCCGGGGGCGGCTCCGGAACCTTCCCGATCCCGATCACGATCGTGCCCGGACACCTGACCGACGCCCAGATCGACGCCCTTTCCTGAGCGGTCTTTCGGAGCAAGCCCGGAAGCCCTACATTAGAGAGAGCAATCGGGTGCGGACTCGCGCCCGGGAGAAAGCAATGTTCATCCAGACCGAAACGACCCCTAATCCGGCGACGCTCAAGTTCCTGCCCGGGCGGACCGTGCTTCCGGAAGGCACGCTCGACATGCGCGACGCGAGCGCAGCCGAGCGCTCGCCGCTCGCCGCCAAGCTGTTCGCCGTGCCCGGCGTCAGCGGCGTGTTCTATGGCCAGGATTTCGTCACCGTCACCAAGGCCGAGGGCGACTGGTCGCACCTGAAGCCCGCGATCCTCGGCGCGATCATGGAGCATTACCTCTCCGGCGAGCCGCTGGTGCGCAGCGATGCCGCGGCCGTGGCGGGCACCGAAGAATTCTTCGATGCCAAGGACGAGGCGCTCGTCGTCACGATCAAGGAACTCTTGGAGACACGCGTGCGTCCGGCGGTGGCCTATGACGGCGGCGACATCACCTTCCGCGGATTCCGCGACGGCGTCGTCTATCTCGACATGAAGGGATCCTGCGCGGGCTGCCCGTCATCGACGGCAACGCTGAAGAACGGCATCGAAAACCTCTTGCGCCACTTCGTCCCCGACGTGGTCGAGGTGCGACCGGTCTGACCGGAGGCCGGCCGGTCGAAATGCGCGTCCTTGCAATCGATACTGCGCTTGAGGCCTGCTCGGCAGCGTTGATCGACACCACGGTCGCAGAGCCGCTTGCCGTCCAATCGCTCGATCTCGACCGCGGCCATGCCGAGGCGCTGATCCCGCTCATCGAAAGAGTATTGAAGAGCGCGGGCGCGGGCTTCGATTCCGTCGATCGCATCGTCACCACGATCGGGCCGGGCAGTTTCACCGGCCTGCGCGTCGGCATTTCCGCGGCCCGCGGCCTGGCGCTCGTCTCTAACAAGCCCGCGGTCGGCGTCACGACGCTGGCGGCGCTGATCGCGCCCTATATCACCGAGAGCGACGCGGTGCCGGTGGTGGCCGCGCTCGATGCGCGGCACGGAAATCTCTATCTGCAAATGGTCGGCGCCGGCGGGCGTACGCTGGTGGCGCCGCGCGCATCGAGCCTGCGCGATGCGATCCGGGCGGTAGCGCTCGGTCCGGTCCGCATCGCGGGCTCAGGCGCGGCGATGCTCGCGGCGCACTGGCCGGCGAACGTGGCGCCGCCGCTGGTGGTCGATCCGCGGCCGGCGCCCGACATCATCTGGGTCGCGCGGCTCGGTGCTGCGGCCGATCCGGCGCACGCCAAGCCGCGTCCGCTTTATCTCCGTCCGGTCGATGCCAAGCCGCAGGACGCCAACCGCCTGCCGCGGCGATGATGGGCGTGTTCTCCCGCCTGTTCGGAAAGAGCGAGCCCGCGATCCTGGACGCGCGGCCGGCGGACGCGGCTGCGCTCGCGGCCGTGCATGGGGCGTGCTTCCGCCACGGCTGGAGCGAGGTCGAGTTCGAGCGGCTGCTTTCCGATCGCTCGGTGATCGCGCAAGCCGGCCGCGCCGACGGCGGCCGCGGCAAGATCGTCGGATTCATCCTCTCGCGCCGCGCCGCCGACGAGGCGGAAATTCTCACGGTCGCGGTGCTGCCCGCCGAGCGTGGCCGCGGCCTCGCCTCGGTGCTCGTGCGCCGGCACCTGTCGAGACTTGCGGCGCTCGGCGTCGCGCGCCTGTTCCTTGAGGTCGAGGACGGCAACCGCCCGGCGCTACGGCTCTACGAGCGCGCCGGGTTCAGCGAAGTAGGCCGCCGCGAAGGCTATTACGCCAAGCCTGCGGGCGCCGCCGCTGCGCGCGTCTTGCGCCGCGACCTGATTTGAACAAGACATGGCTTAAGCAAGATGGACGCCTCGGGTCCGCGACCCTAAAATATGAACCTCCTGAGGCGTGCGAAGGATGAGTATCGTGAGCGGCGCAAAGCTGACGTCCGTCGAAGAGGCGTGCATCGCCAAGGGCTTGCGCATGACCGAGCAGCGCCGCGTGATTGCGCGCGTCTTGGGCCGTTCGCAGGACCATCCCGACGTCGAGGAGCTCTATCGGCGCGCGGTCGCGATCGACGACAAGATCTCGATTTCGACGGTCTACCGCACCGTCAGGCTGTTCGAGGATGCCGGCATCATCGAGCGGCACGATTTCCGCGACGGCCGCTCGCGCTACGAGCAAATGCCGCACGAGCACCACGACCATCTGATCGATCTACGCTCGGGCAAGGTGATCGAGTTCCAATCCGACGAGATCGAGAAGCTGCAGGACGAGATCGCGCGGCGGCACGGCTACAAGATCGTCGATCACCGGCTCGAGCTCTACGCCGTGCCGGTCAAAGACAAGAAGCCCTGATCCGATGCTGCGCATAATAGTCGCGCTCGCCGTCTGGGCGGTAGCCACGCTGTTCGGGGTTCCGGCGCAATGGATTGCGCTGCGCCTGAAGCTTCCGATTCGGCGGAAGATCCCGATGTATTATCACAAGATCTGCCTCGTGCTGTTGGGCGTGCGCGTGCACGTTCGCGGCGCGCCTGCAGCGGAACGCCCCTTGATGTACGTTTCCAATCATTGCTCGTGGATCGATATTCCGGTCCTAAGCTCGATCACGCCGCTTGTCTTCACCGCCAAGGCCGAGATCGGACGCTGGCCGGTCGTAAGCCTGTTGGCGCGGCTGCAGCGCACCGTGTTCATCGATCGCTCGCGGCGGCAGGCGACCGCCGACGTCAATCGCGAAATCGCTGCGCGCATGATCGACGGCGACCCGGTGGTGCTGTTCGGCGAAGGCACGTCCAGCGACGGAAATACCGTGATGCCGTTCCGCACGGCGCTGTTCGGCGCGGTG
>JAYUHJ010000084.1:0-2352 GCA_043767065.1 Hyphomicrobiales bacterium
AAACTCGGCTCGCTATCCTTCGAGACCCCGGATCCGGAGCGGTTCCCGGCGCTCAGAATCGCTCGCGCCGCGCTGGCGGCGGGAGGGGCCGCGCCCACCATTCTGAACGCGGCCAACGAGGTCGCGGTCGAGGCGTTCCTGGCCGGCCGGATCGGCTTCCCGGGCATCCCCGCGCTGGTCGAAACCGTTATGGAGCAAGCGGAATCGGACGATCTACGGGAGCCGGGCTCGGTCAAGGAGGCCTTGGCCGTTGACCATATTGGCAGAGATCGGGCCCGGACCCTCTTGCCCCAATTCGCCGCAAAGGCTTCTTAGTCATCTGTTAGGTATTCCCCGGCGGGGAAACAAAGGGGCCATTCATGGATTTCGTTTCGGGTCTCGGCACGTGGAGCGCTTGGCTCCTCGGCTACGTGATCCCGTTCCTGTTCGTGCTGACGGTCGTGGTGTTCTTCCACGAGCTCGGCCATTTCTGGATCGCGCGCCGCTGCGGCGTGAAAATCGATGCGTTCTCGGTGGGCTTCGGGCCGGAGCTGCTGGGCTGGACCGACCGGCAAGGCACGCGCTGGCGGCTGGCGGCCATTCCGCTCGGCGGCTATGTGCGCTTCCACGGCGACGATAGCGCGGCGAGCACGCCGGATCTCAAGGCGCTCGAAAGAATGGGCGCGGAGGAAAAAAGCGTTTCCTTCTATCACAAGCCGGTCGGGCAACGGGCGGCGGTCGTCGCCGCCGGACCGATCGCCAATTTCATCCTCGCGATCGTGATCTTCGCTTCCATGTTCGCACTGTTCGGCAAGCAGATAACGCCGCCGCGCGTCGATGCGGTGCAGGCCGGCAGCGCGGCCGAGGCCTCGGGCTTCAAGGCCGGCGATCTGGTGCTGACGATCGACGGCAAACCGGTCGAGAGCTTCGGCGACATGCAGCGCATCGTCGGTGGCAGCCCCGGACAGCGGCTCGCCATCGTGGTCGAGCGCGGGGCCGCGCAGGTCGCGCTCACCGCCACCCCGCAATTGCGGGAAATGAAGGACAATTTCGGCAACGTGATGCGCATCGGCGTGCTCGGCATTTCGCGTTCGCCGAACGCCTCCGAGGTCGTGACCCAGCGCTATGGTCCGCTCGAAGCCGTGCAGATGGGATTCGCCGAGACCTGGTTCGTCGTGGAACGGACGATGACCTACATCGGCCGGATGATCGTCGGGCGCGAATCGGCGGATCAATTGGGTGGGCCGATCCGCATCGCCCAGGTATCGGGGCAGGTGGCGAGCATCGGGTTCGTGGCGCTGCTGCATCTCACCGCGGTGCTGTCGATCAGTATCGGACTGCTGAATTTGTTCCCGGTTCCGCTGCTCGATGGCGGACACCTCTTGTTCTATGCGATCGAGGCCCTGCGCGGACGGCCGCTCAGCGACCGGGCGCAGGAATACGGCTTCCGAATTGGGCTCGCGCTCGTTGTAATGCTGATGATCGTCGCAACCTGGAACGATCTTTTGCATCTAATGTCGCTCTAGGTCCCGATAAAGCCTTGTTGTTCCCCCAGATTCCGCCCGTGGCCGTAAAGCAACGCGGGCACAAAAAGGCGCTTGGGGGCAGGCGGGGGGCGGTTTGCAAGGCCATGGAAAGACTGTACAAACGCTCAGTAGCGAGAGAATCCGCGCATTTCCGGTGTGCGGCAACGGCCAAATCTACTCAGGCTCCACGCTAGGTCTTGCGGCATATGATGGTTCTGTTCGGCGTTAGGGGGAGGCGTGCGGCGCTTTGTGCCGCAATGCTTGCCGGGCTTATGTGGCTGGCCGCAGGGCTGGCCGCGCCCGATATCGCCAGCGCCCAGGGCGCTGCCGCCATCCAGGTGCAAGGCAACAAGCGCGTCGATGCCGACACGATTCGGGGCTATTTCAATCTCAAACCGGGCGAACGACTGGACGCGGCCAAGATCGACGACGGCCTGAAGGCGCTCTACGCCACCAACATGTTCGAGGACGTCCGCATCAGCCAGGCCGGCGGGCGGGTGATCGTCACCGTGGCGGAGAACCCGATCATCAACCGGGTCGCGTTCGAGGGCAACCGCCGGGTCAAAGACGAGCAGTTGGTCGCCGAGGTTCAGTCGAAGGCGCGCAGTCCCTTGTCGCGGCCGATGGTGCAGGCCGACGTCCAGCGCATCATCGAGATTTATCGCCGCAGCGGCCGCTTCGACGTGCGCGTCGAGCCGAAAATCATCGATCGCCCCAATAGCCGCGTCGATCTCGTCTTCGAGATCAGCGAGGGCGACAAAACGACGATTCGCAGAATCGTCTTCGTCGGCAACAAGGCGTTCTCCGACTGGAAGCTCAAGGACGTCATCACCACCGGGCAGACGAA
>JAYUHJ010000085.1:0-5546 GCA_043767065.1 Hyphomicrobiales bacterium
GTTGTTCATGCGCGGGAACGCCATGTCGGGCGCTCCGATCATCAGCGGCACGAACCAGTTGCCGAAACCGCCGATCAAGGCCGGCATGATCATGAAGAACACCATGATCAGACCGTGCGCGGTGACGAACGCGTTGAAGGTGTGCGGATTGGTGAAGTACTGCATGCCCGGCTCTTGCAGCTCGAGCCGCATGCCGATCGACAACAGCCCGCCGATCACGCCCGAAAGGATCGCCGTCACGAGATAGAGCGTGCCGATGTCCTTGTGGTTGGTCGAATAGAGCCAGCGCCGCCAGCCGGTCGGGCTGTGGTCGTCTCCAGCGTGATGCGTCGCGCCATAAGCCATTAGCTTGCCTCGTTCTCGATCCCGCTCGTGTGCGCCACGCTCAGCGCGCCGCTTCGGCCACGACGACGGTCGCCGGATCCGGCGCCGCCGCGAATTTCTTCTTTGCTTCTTCGACCCAAACGGCGAACTCGCGCTCGCTCACTACGCGGATCGCGATCGGCATGAAGGCGTGGTTGCGGCCGCACAATTCGGAGCACTGGCCGTAGAAAATGCCCTCGCGCGTCGCCTTGAACCAGGTTTCGTTCAGGCGGCCGGGGATGGCGTCGAGCTTCAGTCCGAATGAAGGCATCGCAAAGGCGTGGATGATGCCTTCGGCCGTGACCTGCACGCGCACGACCTTATTGACCGGCACGACCATATCATTGTCGACCGCCAAGAGGCGCGGCTGGCCCGGCTTGCGCTCGTTGTCTTGCAGCATGTTGCTGTCGAAGCTGAAGCCGCCCTGGTCGGGATAGGTATAGGTCCAGGTCCACTGCGCGGTGCCCGTGGCCTTTACCGTCAGGTCCGACTTCGGAATCTCGAGCTGCTCGAACAGCATGCGCAGCGACGGCACGAAGACCACGATCAGGATAATCGCTGGGATCACGGTCCAGACGATCTCGAGCGCGGTGTGGTGGGTCGTCTTCGAGGGCACCGGATTGGCGCGCTCGTTGAAACGGAAGATGCAGATCCCGAGCAGCACCATGACGAACACGGTGATCGCCGCCGATAGGATGGTGAGAAACGCGTGAAACGAGTAAATCGCTTCCATCACCGGAGTAACCGGGGTCTGAAAGTCGATCTGCCACGGCGTAGGCAGGCCGGTCCCAGCCAAGGCCGGAGCGGAACAGGCAAGAAAGCACACGAGCGCTCCCGAGACGGCCCAGGCCCGCGGAATCCGTGCGTGCAACTCCCTAAGCCCAGCGATCATCGTGTCCCCTTCTCGCTCAATTCCTCAAATGGCCCGGCGCATGGCCTGCTGCAGGCATCCCAAGGCCCCGGCGGGCGCCGGGAAGTCGCCAAAACCGCAGATGAAGGCCATGAACCATACTTCCCCAAGCCTCGCAACGCCAACAGGCATGCCATTCATGCGGCAATTGGTCGGATAACGGGTAATATCAGTGGCCGACCGCCCCATTGCCGCCCGACCCGTGCTTGACATGAGGCGACGGCATTGTAGGCGGATCGGATGAAGGGTTTTTGATGAGCGCCGCGTGTGATTCGCGGGCGCCCGGGGTGATTTGATGGGGTGTCATTCGTTGCGTTCGGCAATCCTCTTTGCAGCGGCCATATTCGCGGCTTCGCCTGCCGCCGCGCAGGGCGTCGTGCGCTCGGTGCATGGTGACTGGCAGATTCGCTGCGACACCCCCGCCGGCGCCCAGGCCGAGCAATGCGCGCTGATCCAGAGCGTGACCGCCGAAGACCGACCCAATGTCGGCCTCACCGTTATCGTGCTCAAGACCGCCGACCAAAAGTCGCGGCTCATGCGCGTATTGGCGCCTTTGGGCGTGCTGCTGCCTTCGGGTCTGGGGCTCAAGATCGACCAGGCCGACGTCGGCCGCGCCGGCTTCGTGCGCTGCCTGCCCAATGGCTGCGTCGCCGAAGTGATCATGGATGAGAAACTTGTCGGCCAGCTCAAGAGCGGCCAGATCGCGACCTTCATCATCTTCCAGACCCCCGAAGAAGGCATCGGGATTCCGGTGAGCCTGTCGGGCTTCACCCAGGGCTTCGATAAGCTGCCCTAGTCCGGCTTCACTCCGCGCGTGGACGCGAAGTTGATCGCCAGCGCCACGAGCCCACAAGCAGCCACGATATAAGCCATCGGCAGCGCGCTGCCGTCGTGCAGCACACCAAGCAACGCAACGATCGGCGCGCCGACCGAGAACTGCATCGCGCCGGAAAGCGCTGACACGCTGCCGGCGGCGCGTGGATAGGGCTCGAGCGCGAGCGCCATGGAGTTCGGCGGCACCACCCCCATCATCGCTACCGCGAAGAACAGCGGCGCCGCGATCGCGACGAGTCCGGCCTGGGTCAGGGCCGCCACGAGCAGCGCGAGCCCGGCCGCGAAATAGACCACCAAGGAAACACGCAACAAGAGCGCCGGTCCGAAGCGGTGCACCAGATGCGCATTGAGCTGCGACACCAGCACGATACCGATCGCATTGAAGCCGAACAGCAGCCCGAAATGCTGGGGCGCGATGCCGAACAGCTCGATGAACACGAACGGCGAGCCGGCGATATAGGCGAACATTCCGGCGAACGCGAAGTTCGACGGCAGCGTGAAGCCGAGAAAATGCCGGTCGCGCAAGAGCTTTCCGTAGCCCTTGAGCACGGCGCCGACGCCGCCGCTCGCCCTGCGCGCCGGAGGCAGCGTTTCGGGCAGCCGCAGCCAGACCGCGAAAAAGCATACGATCCCGAACGATCCGAGCGCCCAGAAGATCGATCGCCAGCCGAACAAGCCGAGAATCTGCCCGCCGAAAAACGGCGCGATGACCGGCGCCATCCCGAGCACGATCAGCAGACGCGAGTAGAAATGTGCGGCGTCCGCGCCCTTGTAGACGTCACGCACTGCCGCGCGTCCGAGCACCATGCCGACGCTGCCGCCGAGCGCCTGGACGAAACGGAAAATCCACAGGCTCTCGATCGAGGCCGCCAGCGCGCACGCTATCGAGGCCGCGACGAACAACGCGAGACCGAACAGCATCGAAGGCTTGCGTCCGTATCGGTCCGAGATCGGACCCCAAATCGCCTGCCCGAGCCCAAGACCGACGAAGTAAGTGGCGAGTGTTCCTTGCACCGCAGCCGCGTCGGTCGCGAACGCGCGCGCTAGCGCCGGGAACGCCGGCAGATACATGTCGGTCGCCAGCGGGCCGAACGCTGAAAGCGCGCCGAGAATCACGATCAGACGAAGGCGGGGAATCGGTTCGGACATCGCGACCTGAAGGAGAAGGCCGCGGCGCGCGGCAATCGCCACTATAGCCGAGCCGCATCCGTCCAAGGCCACCCGAAATGACCGCACAAAGAAAAGGCGCCCGCCGTGGGTGTATCGGCGGGCGCCAGGAACGGCAGCCGGGGGAGTGGGGAGGGCTGCCGAAAATGTGGAAGCGAGATCAGTACGAAATCACGTTGACCGAGGCCGTCCGCGGCAGACGGGCACGAGTGCTTCGTCCGCCATCGCGCGACTCGTCGATGCGTCCGGCAAGCAACGCGGTCGGATCGCGATAGAGCGGCTCGGCCGCCGCGCTGCGCAGGTCGTTGCGGCTCAGCCCGATGTCCCGGAGCATGCGGTCGTCGAACGACGCGAGTTCGCGGAGCACGCGCCGGCCTGCGATCGCTTGTCCGATCGCGCCTACGCGACGCGCGATCCACCCGAGCACGGCGCCGATAGACGGCAGCCAGGGTTGGGAAACGGCCTTGGGACTCTCGGCGATGCAGCTCATGGCAGGCTCCTTCGTAATTGCCGGCAAAGACGGTTCTTCTCGCGCGAGGGGATGCCTCGCACGACCCGAAATCACCTCGGTTTGAGTTCGTGACAGGGTCTTTATGCACCCTGGCGATTGATAAGTAAAACGAATGTTTTTAATCTAACCGATCAGCATCTCGAATGATTTGGTTCTAGACTCAGGACTTTCCCATGACAGCACTTTTAGACATCGACCAGCTTCGCACCTTCATCGCCATCGCCGAGACCGGCAGCTTCACGCGCGCCGCCGACGTGGTGCACAAGACTCAGTCCGCCGTCTCCATGCAGATGAAGCGGCTCGAGGAGCGGCTCGGCAAGCCGATCTTCGAGCGCGACGGCCGCGCCTCCAAGCTCACCGACGACGGCGAGCGCCTGCTCGACTACGCGCGCCGCATCGTGAAGCTGAACGTAGAGGCGTTCACTTCGATCGCCGGAGCCGGCCTCACCGGCAGCGCGCGTTTAGGCGTGCCCGATGACTACGCCGACCGCTATCTGCCCGAGATCATGGCGCGCTTCGCGCGCTCGCATCCCGGCGTCGAGCTCACCATCGTCTGCGAGCCGACCGTGAGCCTGGTCGATCGCATCGACAACGGCGATATCGATCTCGCCATCATCACTCACTCATCGAGCAACCGGCAGTGCGACATTATCCGGCGCGAGCGCCTACTCTGGGTCACATCGACCCGCAGCGCGATACACCTCGAAGAGGTCGTGCCGCTCGCGCTCGGCCGTCAGACCTGCGCCTGGCGCCGGATCGCGATCGAGAAGCTGCAGGGTGCCGGCCGTCCGCACCGAATCCTCTATACAAGTTGGAACGCCGGCGCGATCGGCGCCGCCGTGCTCGCCGGCCTCGCAGTGTCTGTGTTTCCCGAATCGGCGCTGCGCCCCGGCATGCGGGTGATCGGCGAGCAGGACGGATTCCCTTCGCTGCCCGCGATCGACATCGGCCTTTTGCGCAACGCCCACGAGCCCTCCCCGCTCGCCGATGCGCTTGCGGCGCATATCGTGCAGGGCCTCGACAACCTATCCGAAGCCGTCGCGGCGGAGTGAGAGAGAAAAACGATGGAACACCTCGGCGCCGATATCGGCACGCTTTTTCCGATTCTCGTTCTACTCGGCGCGGCGGTGGTGACCGCCCCGCTCACCCGCCGGCTCGGCCTCTCAGTCATCGTCGGCTATCTCGCCGCCGGCGTCGCGATCGGCCCGTGGGGACTTTCGATCTTCCGCGATCCCGGCACGATTATCGGCGTCGCCGAGCTCGGCGTGGTCATGCTGCTGTTCCTCATCGGCCTCGAGCTGAAAATCTCACGGTTGTTCGCCCTGCGGCGCGATATTTTCGGCTTCGGCGCCGGGCAACTCTTTCTCACCGCGCTCGCCCTCGGCGCGCTGGCGATCCCGGCCTTCGGACTAGACTGGCGCGGCGCGGCCGTGGCCGGCCTCGCGCTCGCCATGTCGTCCACCGCGATCGCGCTGCAAATCCTCGAAGAGCGCGGACAATTGCAGGACACTTACGGCCAACGCGCTTTCGCAGTGCTCCTGTTCCAGGACATGGCGGTGGTGCCGCTCCTGGCGCTTTTGCCCTTGCTCGCGCCGTTCCAGGCCAATGATGGCCGCAGCCTTGCCGAGGCCGCGACCGCGACCCTGATCGGCGCCGGCGCCATTGCCGCGATCGTTCTTGCGGGCCGCTACCTTCTGAACCCGTTCCTGCGCGCGCTCGCCGCCACCGGCACCCGCGAAGCGATGACCGCGGGCGCCTTGC
>JAYUHJ010000086.1:0-2334 GCA_043767065.1 Hyphomicrobiales bacterium
GGAACGTTATCCAGCAAGGCTTGAGGGGCAGGCGATGGCCGCGCACGAGCATCACGGTGAGCAGAAATACACCTTGGCCGATGGGAATGACTATCCCGCGCACATCCAGATGTACGACGATTTCCTGAAGATCGTGAAGTGGACGATCATCTCGGTCGTCATCGTGCTCGCCTTCCTCTGGATCTTCGTCTGGTAATCCGGCAAGCCACCGGCCCCGCACGTCCCGCCTGCGCCTCTCCGAGTTCCGATCCGATTGCCCATGATTATCGCGATCCCGGCCGAGCTTGATGCCAACGAGCCGCGCGTCGCCGCGACGCCGGACACGGTGAAGCGTCTGGTCGCCCTCGGCAACGCGGTCACGGTCGAGAGCGGCGCCGGCAAGCGCGCGGGCTTTCCCGATGCCGATTTTTCCGCAGCCGGCGCAAAGATAGCCAATGGCGCCAAGGATGCGCTCGCCAACGCCGATATCGTCTTGAAGGTGCGCCGGCCCGCCAAGGCCGAGCTTTCCGCCTACAAGCCGGGCGCCATGTTGATCGGCATTCTCGATCCCTACGGCAACGACGCGGCGATTGCGGAGCTTGCAACAGCCAAGCTCACAGCCTTCACAATGGAGTTTCTCCCCCGCATCACCCGCGCGCAGGGGATGGACGTGCTTTCCTCGCAAGCCAATCTTGCGGGCTACCGCGCGGTGATCGACGCCTCCGCCGAATACGGCCGGGCATTTCCGATGATGATGACGGCGGCAGGCACGGTGCCTGCCGCGCGCGTGTTTGTGATGGGTGCGGGCGTTGCGGGCTTGCAGGCGATCGCGACCGCGCGGCGGCTTGGGGCGGTGGTCACTGCGACGGATGTGCGTCCTGCGGCCAAGGAGCAGGTGGAAAGCCTGGGCGCGAAATTTGTCGCAGTGGAAGACGACGAGTTCAAACAGGCCGAGACCGCCGGCGGTTACGCCAAGGAAATGTCGAAAGAGTACCAGGCCAAGCAGGCCGCGCTCGTCGCCGCCCATATCGCCAAGCAGGATATCGTCATCACCACCGCGCTCATTCCCGGCCGGCCGGCGCCCAAACTCGTGTCGAAGGCGATGGTGGAATCGATGAAGCCCGGCTCGGTGCTGGTCGATCTCGCGGTCGAGCGCGGCGGCAATGTCGAACTCGCCAAGCCCGGCGAAGTCGTCAACGTGAACGGCGTCAAGATCGTGGGCTGGCTCAACGTGCCGGGCCGCCTCGCGGCCACCTCGTCGGCGCTCTACGCGAAAAATCTGTTCGCTTTCCTCGAGATCATGTTCGACAAGAAGACCAAGGCGTTCTCGGTCCCCTGGGACGACGAGATCGTGAAGGCGACGCTGCTGACCAGGGACGGCGCCGTGGTGCATCCGAGCCTCAAGCCCAAAGGAGCGGCCTGATGATCGATCTGGTTCAATTCACCAACGATGCGCTGCTGCCGCTCGGCGCCATGCCGGCCGCAGGCACAGGCGACGTCGATCCGTTCCTGTTCCGGCTCTCGATCTTCGTGCTCGCCGTATTCGTCGGCTATTACGTGGTCTGGTCGGTGACGCCCGCGCTGCATACGCCCCTGATGTCGGTGACCAACGCGATCTCCTCGGTGATCGTGGTCGGCGCGTTGCTCGCCACCGGCGTCGATATCGCCGGCAGCGATACGGGCCCGTGGTGGGCGAGGGCGCTCGGCTTTGCCGCGCTCGCTATGGCCGCGGTCAATATCTTCGGCGGCTTCCTGGTCACCCAGCGCATGCTCAGCATGTATCAGAAGAAGAAATGATGAAGGTGATGATGCCGCTTCCGAATACACGCCGTCACCCTGAGGTGCCCGCGCGCAGCGCGGGCCTCGAAGGGGGACGGCGCTGTCATCCTTCGAGGGCGGCCACGCAAGTCGGCTATAGCCGACTTGCGCTCCTAAAGTCGCCGATCTCGGGTAAACCCGAGATCGGTGGCCGCCATCTCAGGATGACGGGGTTGATGGGGACGCGGGCATGAACGCCAACCTCGTCGCGCTGCTTTATCTCGTCTCCGGCGTCCTGTTCGTTCTGGCGCTGCGCGGGCTGTCGCATCCGGAGACGTCGCGGCAGGGCAATCTGTTCGGCATGGTCGGCATGGCGATCGCCATCGTCACCACGCTCGCCGCTTCGCCGCCCTCGAGCATCGGCGGCTGGGCGCTGGTGATCGGCGGCTTCGCCATCGGCGGCGGCATCGGCGCCTATATCGCGCGCAAGATCGCGATGACCCAGATGCCCGAGCTGGTCGCGGCCTTCCATTCGCTGGTCGGCATGGCCGCGGTGCTGGTCGCCGCCGGCGCGCTCTATGCGCCGCGTGCCTTCGG
>JAYUHJ010000087.1:0-5530 GCA_043767065.1 Hyphomicrobiales bacterium
CGCCTGCTACGCCTCCGCCTGCAACCATCCGGAGGTTTCCGCCACCGAAGCCGTTGGCCACGCCTTGGTATGGGAGGCGATCCTCGCCTGCCGCGACGCCGGCGTCGAGCTCCTTGAGATGGGCGAGCAGACCTACGATGTCCCCGGCGCCACGCCGGAGATGGCCAAGCTTGCCGCGATCAGCCGCTTCAAGCGCGGGTTCGGCGGGGTTGCGGCGCCTCGCTATCTGGCGAGCAAGCGAATGGCCGCGACCGGATCCACATGACGCCGTTCCTCTGGCCGCGAGGACGCCGGCGATTCGGCGCGCTGACCACGGGCTGGTCGGCGCGCCCCGAGCAGGTCGAGCAAGCGCTGCGGGAGATGTTCCCCTCCGCCCAACCGGTACTGGTCTCGAGCGGGCGCGCGGGCTTGGCGATGGCGCTCGAGTGCGCGGGCCTGCGCCGCCAGGATCTCGTGCTCGTGCCTCCTTATGCCAGCCATTGCGTGCTTGAGGCCGTCGCGAGAATCGCGACACCGGCGCCGCAAAGCGCCGGTGGCCGCTCGCCGGCTGGACTGATCTATCACCAATGGGGCTATGTGCAGCCGGGCCGCCCGCAGCCTGGGATACTGATCGAAGACGCCTGCGACAGCCTGTGCGCGCCGGGGGCGAAGCTGCTGCCGCTTGGCGGGCGCTTTGAAATATGGTCGCTGCCGAAAATCCTCGGCTGCTTCACCGGCGGCGTCATCTGGTGCGGCGACACTGCCGACGTGGAGCGCCTGCGCCGTGCCCGTGCCTCGCGCCGCAGCGGCGCCGTCGCGCAACTTGCGCTACGCGCCATGGGCGACCATCGGCCGCTGCCGCATGCCTACTGGTGCGGCCGCGAAGCCGCGGGCGGCCACCTTCCCGGCGCGGGTATAGCGGAGGTCATGAGCGCGCTGCGGCGCTGGGGCGAAACGCTGGACCTGCGTCGCCGCGCGCTGGCGCTGCTCGGCGGTTTCCTTCCGGCATGGCTGCCGCGGCCGGTGGATCGCCTGCCCTGCGTGCTGCCGCTGCCCGTTACAGCGGGCCTCGAAGAGAGATTGCGCGGGCTTGGCTTGGGTATCGGCGTGCGCCACTTGGAACGCATTCACGCGGATGGCCGCGTCGAACTGATTCCGGTGCTGCCCTTACCCATCCACCAGGACGTGGACGGCGCCGCGCTGGAACGGATCGCCGGGGTGCTCGGCAAGCTCGGCGTGCAATCGCTCTAGGCCATGACCCAGCTCATCATCGCGCCGGCAGGAAGTGCTGCAGAAGTCGAGGAGGGATTGCGTCTCGCCGCCGGCATCTTCGCCGTACCCGCCGGGGGGGCGCTCGACTACAAGACGATGCTGTGGCGAAACGATCCGTCATTCGAGCCTGCAAACCTGGTCCTGGGCCGCACGCCGCAGGGCGAGCTTGCCGGACTGATCCGCATCGCGCCACGCATGCTGCGCCGGCAGCGGCAGGCGATCCGCACGGCTTGCATCAGCAGCGTCTGTGTCGCTGCGCCGTTGCGCGGCAAGGGCTATTCCGTGCAGCTCATGCAGCGCACGCTCGACATCTGCGAGCAGCGGGGGTTCGAGATCGCGCTGCTGCTGGCGCGTCGCGCGGCGGACCACTACTACACGCGATTCGGCTTTTGGGGCGCTTCCTCTTACAACCGGCTTACGCTGTCCGCGAGCGACGGCCGCGAACCGGCAGGCACGCCGTTCGAGCTGCGTGCCATGTGCGAAGACGAAATCACGCTCTATGCCTCGGCTTACGAACGCAGCTACGCGAACTGCTTCGGCTGGTTCGAGCGCGACCAGGCCGGCTGGCACTTCCTGCTGCGGCGCCTCCGGCAACAGCCGGGCATCGAAATGCTCGCGATCGCGCGCCAATCGCGGACCGTGGGCTATCTGATTCGCTCGCACGATGCGCTGCTGGAGATCGGCCTTGGCGAAGCGCTGCCGGAGGCGGACCTTGCCGCTGCGCTGCCGGCACTGTCAGGCGGCAACCTGCCCCTGCAGATCGACATTCCCCCGCAGCACCGCCTCTTCCCAGCACTGCACCTCTATGACGTATCGCTTCGCAGCCGCGAGTGCTCTTATGGTGGCCACATGCTGCGCATCCTCGGCGGTCAGGCGCCCGACTACCCGCAGACCTGCGCGCGGCTCGGCATCGCGACGCTGACGGGAATACAGGAGGCAGACGCGCGCGAACGGCTGCCCTTCAACCTCGGCTATCCGGACCAGGTCTGAGCGCCGTGATCGAGCACAGCCGCGCCAACCGGGCCTATATCGCGCTGAACGGGCTCGCCGAGCGGATCCATGCCTGGCTCGGCGGCGCCGTTGGCACGGACGGCAGCTACCCCGCGCCGGCGCTGGCGAAGCGCGCCGTGCAGGCGATCGTCGAGCCGATGTTCAGCCCCTTCCTCAGGGAATATGGCGCGCGCGCCGCGGCGGGAACGGACTTGCCGCCCGGCGCATCGGGCAAGTTTTGCTGCGGCGGCTACGGCATCGACCTCGAGACCGGCCGCGTGGCGCCCGAATTGCGCACGGCGCTGCGCTGTATCGCCGAGTTCGCCGCCCTGTGGCTGCAACATCTCGCCGTGTTCCTGCAGTGGGCGCTGCGGCGCCCCGGTGGCGACGGCCCGGCCACCCTGGTGTTCGGCGTCGGCCGCGACAGCATCTGGGCCGGCGGCAGCGATGCGCGCTTCCTCGACTACTGCCGCAAGGGCCCGATCGCGCCGCTCTCGCAGGCGTCGCGGCTGCTGGTGCAGACCGGCCCCGATAGGCCAGAGGCTGGCTTGCCCGATGGCCGCCATGCCCACTACGTCCGATTTCCGCAGCAGGCGCTGCTGCTGGGGCAGCGCTTCAGCGCGCGCTGGCTGGCGGAGCTGCTGTACGGCCACTGCGCCGCGCTGCTGGAATACCTGCGCCTGATGGCGCGCGCGCCGGCGCTCTGCGCGCTCGGCCGGGACTATGCATCGCACGCGCTCGCCACCTCGCTGGCGCGCCGCGGGCTGATCGAGAGCGTGGTGCTCACGGTATCGAACTATTCCCGGCAGCTGCTGTGGATGACCGACCTGCCGGGCCGGCGCTTCCGCTGCCACATGGTGTGGTACTCGATGTCGAGCAATCCGCTCACCTACAAGGCCGATCCGGTATTCGCCGCCTTCCCTCTCTACCAGTACATCCGGGCGGATGACTTCTGGCTCTGGACGCCGGGACAGGCGGCATTCCTCGCGCGCGTCGGCATTCCCGGCGAACGGCACACGATCGGCCCGATCCTCTGGTACCTGCCCGGCGTGCCGCCGCGGCAGGACCGGCCGGAGTTCAGGGTTGCCGTGTTCGACGTGCTTCCGGTCAGCGAGGCGTGGAACAGGACCTACGGCCTGCCCTACAACTACTACGAGACCGCGAACGCGATCCGCTTCATCCGCGACATCACCGCTGCGGCGCACGCCGCGGAATCGGCGCTGGGCCGGCGCGTCTCGCTGGTGCTCAAGCACAAGCGCCCGGTCGCCGCGATCCACGACGCTGCATACCAGGCGGCGCTCGCCGAAGCCGGCGCGCCGCCGCATGGCCGCCTCGAGTCCGTGCCGCCCGATACGGACATTTTTTCGCTGATCGCCAGCGCCGATCTGGTGGTGGTAATTCCCTTTTCCTCGCCCGCCTACATCGCCAGCCATCTCGGCGTGCCCTCGGTCTACCACGATCCCACCGGCGCGCTGGCGCCGCTGTACGAGCAGGCGCCGGGAATCCAGTTCAGCGGCAGCGACCAGGAACTGGCGCGGACTTTCCAGGCCGTGCTGGCCCGTGCGATAGAGGCGGCCTAGCGATGCGATGCGCCATCATGCAGCCGACCTACTTCCCCTGGGCCGGCTACTTCAATCTGATCAGCCGCGTCGATGCCTTCGTGTTCCTGGACGACGTGCAGTTCCTGCGCCAGTCTTGGCACAACCGCAACCGCGTGCTGCTGAACGGCGCGCCGCACTGGCTGAGCGTGCCGGTGGAGCGGGTCACTCTGGGGCGTTGCATCAACGAAGTGGTGGCCGACGACAAGCACCGCTGGCGCGACAAGCACGTCAAGCTTCTGCGCAACGTCTATTCGAAGCACCCGCACGGCAAGGACCTGCTGTCGGGCATCGAGGACCTCATCGCGAGCGGGCCGCCGGTGCTCGCTGACCTGAACATCCGCATCATCACCGCGCTGTGCGCGCGGCTAGGCATCGGAACGCGGCTGCTGACCTCGAGCAGCCTCGGCATCGCCGGCCGGCGCACCGGCAAGGTCATCGCCATCTGCGAGCAGCTGGGCGCGGATGAATACCTCTCCCCGCCGGGTTCGGCGGACTACCTGGCGGAAGACGGTTTCGAAGCATCAACCCGGGTGGCTCTGTTGTTCAACCAGTTCGAGCCGCAGGCCTACCCGCAGCGCGGCGCGGGCGACTTCGTCAGCCACCTTTCGATCATCGACATCATCGCCAACATCGGCTGGCAGGATTCGGCACGCTACATCCGCGGCGAGCCCGCGGCAACGGAACAGAAAGGAACACCATGAAGAACGCCCAGCAGGGCTTCAGGATCGGGTCGCTCCAGGTCGGTGCCGGGCACCCGCCTCTCATCATCGCCGAGATGTCCGGCAACCATAACGGCTCGCTCGAGCGCGCCTTGCAGATCGCCGATGCCGCCGCCGCCGCGGGAGCGCATTGCCTGAAGCTGCAGACCTATACCGCCGACACCATGACCCTGGACCTTTCCGAGGGGGAGTTCTTCGTCTCCGAACCGGACAATCTCTGGAAAGGCAAATCCCTCTACCAACTTTACAAGGAAGCGCACACGCCTTGGGAATGGCACAAGCCCATCTTCGAGCGCTGCCGCGCGCTCGGCATCCTCGCCTTCTCCTCGCCCTTCGACACCAGCGCGGTCGAGCTGCTGGAAAGCCTTGGCGCGCCCTGCTACAAGATCGCGTCCTTCGAGAACATCGACTTGCCGCTAATCCGGCGCGTTGCCGCCACCGGCAAGCCGATAATCATGTCCACCGGCATGGCCAGCATGGAGGAACTGCAGGATGCGGTGCACGCAGCGCGGGAGGCCGGCTGCCGCGAGCTGGCACTGCTCAAATGCACGAGCGCCTACCCCGCCGTCCCGGAGAGCGCCAATCTCGCCACCATGGCGGACCTTGCGAAGACCTTCGGCTGCCCGGTCGGGCTCTCCGACCACACCATGGGGATCGGCGTCGCCGTGGGCGCCGCCGCACTGGGCGCCGCCCTGGTGGAAAAGCACTTCACGCTAAGTCGCGCCGACGGCGGCGTCGACGCCGCGTTCTCTCTCGAGCCGGCCGAGTTGCGGGCATTGGTGGAGGAAACCGGCAACGCCTGGCGCGCCATTGGCGGCGTGTTCTACGGCCCCACCGAGAAGGAGAAAGCGTCGCTCGCCTATCGGAGGTCCATCTACGTCTGCGAAGACATCAAGCAAGGCGAATTGCTGACGGCGAAGAACGTCCGCTGCATCCGGCCCGGGCGCGGCCTGCCGCCGAAGCATCTTG
>JAYUHJ010000088.1:0-2329 GCA_043767065.1 Hyphomicrobiales bacterium
CGGGGTGGCGATCGGACCCCAACCGACCCTTCCGACGCAGGAGCTTGCCGGCGGGCTGTGTACATCGCCGAGGGGCGTCACCATCCCGTGCCAGAATGCACCCGGAGGCACGCCCGCAGGCGACGGCGGTGGCATTACCGACGACGGCGGCCCGGACAAGGATAGCGGCGTCAAGGAGGAGGTCGCCTGCCTCGTCGACGTCAACGTCCACAAGCCGATCAGCATTGCTGCCGACGAGCCGGTGATCGAGGACGCGAAGGAAATTACCCCGGGCGCGACGACGCTTCGCAACGACGATTCGGACTGGCGCCTCGGCGGCGAGGCTCCGGCGGGCGAGCTACCGATCATGAGCCTTCGGACCGATCTCGACCGGATGTCGAACCCCCAGGAAAACGACCTGGTCAAGGTCATCGCGCTCAACCCGAACCGCCTTCCCCAGGTCTATCTGTTCGCCTTTCCGATCGATGTCGAAGCCGACCACACGCTCAAAACCGAGGTCGAGCCCGACCGAACGGGGGAGCACGCGAACGAGCAGGAGCTCGGCTATTTCAGCGCGGCGATCAAGGCGCGGCCGACCTACGATCTGCCGCTTCTGGTGCCGATGATCTCCACTTTGTGGGTCGAAGGCAAGCTCGGCGGGCGCTACCGAATGGTCATCGGCAAACTGGTGGAAGGGGTCGCGCCGGGCGAAGTTCGCTACGATCGCGTCGCCGGCCAAGCCTACGTCGGACCCAAGGAGAATCGCAAGGATCCTTTCGTGTGCAAGGACCAGGCGACGGTCACCGCCGCGGTGGTCGACATCTTCCAGAAGAACGCCGACGACCATTCGCTCCGGCTCACCGCGTTCGACGTCTATTGGGGCGGACGCCCGCATTTCCGCGCCAAGGTCTGGCCGGGCGGGAACGCTTTTCGCTGGGGCGACCCGTATAAGCTCGGCGCAAGAGAGTTCGAGATGCCGGGACCCGCGGTGTCCGGCGAGGTCGCGTCGATGGACAATGACGACGAGGACGTGGCGGGGGATCGCTGGGCGGCAGTCAACGGACCCAGGGTCAAGATCAACGACACCGCCGACGGCGGCGCCAACAGCAAGGGCGAGATCGAAGGCGGTTTTTTAATGCGGAAGGAGAATGTCGCGCCGGTTCCCGGTGATCGCGCCAATCGCTATCCGAACCGGGTATCCGTCGGATATTCCGTCAACGGCGAAGACCTGGTTCGCGCCGAATATCTCGAAGTCATCCTGCCGCAGGTGGAGCCGCCGGGGCCGAGGAGCGTGCGCGGCACTCCGACTGGCGTGTCCAGCGATGTGCAGTACACCATCGAGGATATTTTCGACCGCGACATCAAGGCCCGCACCGTCAACGATTACCTCCATCTGTACGGTGCCGGCATCAAGGCGTGGGAAGCGCTAATGCTGGGGCGCAACATCGCTGGCGATCCGCTTCAGGAGCGGGGGCGCAAGAACGACTTCCTCGATCTCGTCAACGTCGGCGTCACGGTGAAGGGCAAGGCGCTGAAGCCGATCCGCTTCGGAACCGCGCAGCGAAGCCAGGCGGAGGTCCATGCCAACCGCATGATCGACGGCGAATTCACCGACACGCTGCGGCTCGACCTGATCGGGCCGAAGGCCGACAAGCCGCTCTACGACCGCAACCACCGGGACTATTTGTGGATGGCTTGGAGCGGTCTCGTCCAGCGGCGTCCCGACGACAGTTTCGATCCGGCCGCCACCCGCGCCGCCAAGGAGCGGCGTCGGCAGGAAGCAAGGGAACGGCAAGACAAGATCGAAGGCCGCCAGGACGTCTCGGCCGAGGACACCCAGCGCAGCGCCCAGGGACAGGTGCTCACGATCCCGCAGGACGTGATCCTGCAACTGAGAGCGGGTACGGACCGGCACGATTTGATGGTGTTCCAGGGGAACAGGATCACCCTGTTGCCGCCATACTTTTTCACCGAACCCGGCTTTCCGGGGTACAACGAGCACAGGCCGGACTCGCCTCTCAACAAGGTCTTTTATTACAATATCGACTTCGTCCCCGGCGCGCCGGTCTCGCAATTCGTCCTCCAGAACCACCAGCGGCCGAGGCCCTGAGGCATCGCTTGTGCCCGGACGCTTCATCCTCAGCGCAAGCGCGCTCATCTTCTTCATCACGGGCGCCGCGGCACTGTGCTTTTGGGGCAGCTCCAAGATCAAAACGCGGCGTTAGAAGAATGTCCGCGTTCGACCCAAAACGGACATTAAATGCCCCCTACCCGATCGGCCCGACCGTCATCCCTTTGCGATAGTTGATCACCACTTGAACCCGCGTCGGTCCGCCACGCACCGCGACCG
>JAYUHJ010000089.1:0-2323 GCA_043767065.1 Hyphomicrobiales bacterium
ACTAGTTTCAGGTACTAGCGCTGAAAGGCGTGGAGGTTCGAGTCCTCTCCTGGGCACCAGCTAAACGATTTCTTGACCGTGGCGTGCGATGCATCGGGCGCGCTCGAAGCTTCAAGACCGGACGAAACAGCGATGACCATCCGCCTGCACCGCGGCGACCTGCCCGATCTTTCCGGCTACGGCGCCGTGGTGGCGATCGACACCGAAACGCTCGGCCTCAATCCGCTGCGCGACCGGCTCTGCGTGGTGCAGCTCTCCGCCGGCGACGGCTCGGCCGACGTCGTGCAAATGCCGGTCGGCGACACCTCGGCGCCCAATCTGGTGCGGCTGCTGTCCGATCCCAAACGACTGAAGCTCTTCCATTACGCCCGCTTCGATCTCGCCGTCCTGTTCAAGACCTTCGGCGTGATGCCGCAGCCGGCTTATTGCACCAAGATCGCGTCCCGCCTCGCGCGTACCTATACCGACCGGCACGGTCTCAAGGATCTGGTCAAGGAATTGCTCAACGTCGATCTTTCCAAGCAGCAGCAGAGCTCCGACTGGGGTGCCGAGACGCTCACCGAAGCCCAGGTCGCCTATGCCGCGTCCGACGTGTTGCACCTGCATGCGCTGCGCGAGCGGCTCGACGAGATGCTCGCTCGCGAAGGCCGCGAAGAGCTCGCCGAGGCCTGTTTCCGCTTTCTGCCCACGCGCGTTCGCCTCGATCTCGGCGGCTGGGCGGAAGAGGACATTTTCGCGCATGGCTGACGCGCGGGAAGGCTTGTGAACCAAGCCTTCGCGGTCATCTCCCTGGCCCATCCGCCACGGATGCGCCATGTCTTCATGTCTTAATGTGAAATGTCTTAGTGTGACATGTCTCGGTGAGACATTGGGCAAGGCAGGGGACCCAACGTGCCTTCCACTGAAACGAGTTTTGCCGCCGCAGGAAATCGGCGCGACCCGGTCGCGGCCTACAGGACGGCGCAGCGCCACACCAGGCGTGTCCGCTTCTTCCGCCGCGCGTTGCCGGCGGCGGTCATCCTGTGCGTCTCCGTCATCGTGATCGGCTCCTGGCTCGATCCGCTGCGGCTGCTGGGCGAGCTTCCGATCGAATTCGCCCGCCTCGCCATTTCCGGCACCACGCTCAAGATCGAGGCGCCGAAACTTTCCGGCTACACCGGCGACGGGCGCGCTTATAGCGTGACCGCCGAATCCGCCGCGCAGGATCTCACGCGGCCCGGCGTGATCGAGATGACCGGGATCGAGGCTCGCTTCGAAATTGTCGGTGGCGGAACGACCAGGCTCAGGGCTGAAAAGGGGACGTTCGATTCCAAGGCCGAGCGGTTGCACCTCGCCGATGGAATCGACATTACCTCCACCAACGGCTATGGCGGCAAACTCAGCGAGGCGACCGTCGATATGCGCAAGGGCCACGTGCTGTCCACCGCGCCGGTCGATCTGAAGTATCAGGACGGCTGGCTCAAGGCCGATCGCCTCGAAATCTTCGACAATGGCGAGCGTGCGCTGTTCGAGGGCCGCGTCACGGCGGAGTTCCGCCTGAACCCGCCGATTGAAGCGGCTGCGGAGCCGAAGCCATGAGCGCCACGCGTCCGGCGATTTGGCCGCGGCTGTTGTTCGCCGCACTCCTTGTTGCGGCCGGCAACGGTCCGGCGGCGGCGCAAGGCGCGCCTAAGGCGAAGAGCACGCAAACTACGACCGGGTTTCCGAACGCCTTGCAGGGCTTTCAGCGAAATCGCACCGATCCGGTGAAGATCGAAGCCAATGCGCTCGAAGTGCGCGATAAGGACAAGACCGCCGTGTTCAGCGGCAACGTGGTCGTGCAACAGGGCGATACGCAGATGCGCTGCAAGGAGCTCATCGTTCACTACGAGGGCGGCGCGTTACCCACCCAGCCGGCCAGCACCCAGGCCGTCGCGCCGCAACAGCTTCGCCGCCTGGTGGCGAACGGCGGGGTGATCGTCACCACCAAGGATCAGCGCGCCACCGGCAACATCGGCATCTATGATGCGCGCACCAACACCATGACGCTGAGCGGCAACGTGGTGCTGCTGCAGGGGCCGAACCTGATGCGCGGCGACCGGCTGGTCGTGCTCAAACCCGGCCAGCGCGTTGGCGTCACTGGCAAACCACCCTACGATCTGGTGATCGGCAACTCATCCGCAGTTGCGGCCACTTTCCGGGGCGCGGCGGTGGATGTGCGGGCGCGGGCGGTTAACGGGGTCGCGCGTTTCTCGCTCGGCGAATTCCGCTAGGAAAGTCTTTGATGTCCGAACTGCGCGCAGTCCGCGGGATGAACGATATCGTGCCGCCGACGGCGGGGTGG
>JAYUHJ010000090.1:0-2318 GCA_043767065.1 Hyphomicrobiales bacterium
TCCGCGAGCCGCATCAGGCGGCCTTCGAGCGAAACCAGCCGGCGGTTGATCTCATAGAGCTGGTCCACCAGCGCGTCGATGCGGCCCTGGTTCAGCGAAAGCGACTTCACGTCGACGATGATTTCTTCTTTCAGCTTCTTGTAGCGGCGCTCCTGGCCCGACGAGAGCGATTCCGACCGCAGCTTGTTCTCGACGTTCTGGTCCTGAAGTTTGCGCAGCTTCTTGTAGGCGTCGGCGACCTTGTCGAAGGTCTCCAGCACCTTGGGCTTGAGCTCGGCTTCCATGGCGGCAAGCGACAGCGCGTTCTCGAACTCCTCGTCGTCCTCTTCCTCGGGGCGCGCTTCGAGCGTTACGTGCTCGCCGGTGCCGGCGGGCGCCGCGCCATTGCCGCCGTGGCCGGGGCGGCCCTGAATGTGCGGGCGTCCGGCCGGGGGGGCGGGCGGCGGGGGCGGCGGCACGTTCTTTTCCGGCGGCGCCATCATGCCGTCGTCGGCCGCGGCGATTTCCTGCTGGCTCTCCGGCTGCATCGCCGCCGCCTGCGCGGCCTGCGCGGCCTTGGCCTCGGGTCCGGCGTAGGTGGCTTCGAGATCGATGATCTCACGCAGCAAGGCTTTGGCTTCGTTCAGCTCGTCGCGCCAGACGATGATGGCCTGGAAGGTGAGCGGGCTCTCGCACAGGCCCGCGATCATCGCCTCGCGGCCGGCCTCGATGCGTTTGGCGATGGCGATCTCGCCCTCGCGCGAGAGCAGCTCGACGGTGCCCATCTCGCGCAGATACATGCGGACCGGATCGTCGGTGCGCTCGGAGGGCTCCTTGGCGCCGGTGGTGGCGACCTTGGTGGCCGACTTCTCGACCAGCTCGCCGCCCTCCTCGTCGTCGTCGTCGCCATCCTCGTCGGCTTCGGCCTCCTCGGACTCGACGACGTTGATGCCCATCTCGTTCATCTGCGCGAGCACGTCCTCGATCTGCTCGGAGGTGACCTCTTCGCTCGGCATCACCTCGTTCAGCTGATCGTAGGTGACGTAGCCGCGCTTCTTGGCGGCCTTGATCATTTTCTTGACGGCGGTGTCGGAAAGATCGAGCAGCGGCCCCGGCTCGCCCTCGGCCTCGGCTTCGGGCGCGCCGTGCTTGGTGGCCTTGGCGGCGGCGGCCTTGGCGGCGGCGCCGGTCAGCGGAGCCGGCGCCTTCGCATCGGCCTTGAGCGGCGCTGCGGCCTTGCCGTCGGCCGGCTTGTCCTTGCCGTCCTTGGCCGCGCGCGCGAGCGCCTTCTTCGCCTTCGCGGTGACCGCGCGCAGCATTTCGGTGACGGTGCCGCGCAGCACCTTGCCGACCTTGCCGGCAGGCTTCGCGATTACCGCGGCCTTTACCGTAGCCTTGGGCTGCAGCGGCGGCGCCACTTTCTTGGGGAGCGGAATCGAGCGCGGCTTGGGCGGCGGCTTGGGGCCGCGCGTGCGCCAAGAGGTGTCGATGAACTTCGCATATTTCGAGGCCGGCTTCTTCGCGGGCGCAGCCGCGCGCGCGGCGGGTTTGCCCGCCGGCTGCTTCGGCTTTTGTTTGATCTTGGTCTTGGTTTTAGTTGCCACCGGTTCCTGCCGTTCGATTTCTAAAGCGCCGCGCCGATGATCGCGCGGGCGCGAATCACCGGACGGCTTTTGTTACATGCTACGCGCGGGCCGGCCGGAAGGCTCGCCGAACCCTTCGAGCAGGGCTTCGGTGCCATCGAGCGCGGCCAGCCGGTTCTGAACGTCCTTGAGCCTGGCGAAATTCGCGTCGCTAGACTCGGTGCCCAGCGCACGTTCGGCTTCCTTCAACTCTCTAGATAACGTGCGTTTCCGATGATGCAAGGTCACGATTTGGTGCCAGAATCGTGCCACGTCCTCGGGTGCGGCTTCCGGGCGCACCGGCCAGTCGGCCGCATGGGTAATGGCACGTTTGATGCTTGCCAGCGCCGGACCCGCTCCAACCTCCTCTACCCTATGGGTGAGAGTCTCGGTGTCGGACACCCCGGCCGCCGCAGCGTCCAGAATCGCCCTGCGCAGCGCCTCGGCGTCCCGGTGGGCGAAATCGAGATCGGCTAATTCCTCGGCATGCTCGGAAAGCAGGCTCGGGTGGTTCAGGACCGCGGCCAGGATCAGGGCTTCGCGGGCCGGCACCGCGGAAAGGCCCCCGCGGACAATGGTGCTGCCTGTGAGACCGGCGCTGTGCTGGCGGATTGCGGCCCGCGGCCCGGGAATGTTCCGCGAGCCCCGATTGGGGCGGAATTCGGTGGAGCGGAACTCGGGCCGGGCCGGGCGGCCACCATCGGCCGGAGCGAACAG
>JAYUHJ010000091.1:0-2316 GCA_043767065.1 Hyphomicrobiales bacterium
TGCAAGGATCGCGTCGATGCGCTGGACCGCATCAGCCACGTCGGCGTCGAACCCGGGGGGCTTGGGCGGGCGGGAAAAGCGCAGCACAAAAAGAGCCCCTCTTTTAGGATTCCTTGTTGCCGGTTAAGCGTTCGCGCGCCCGTTCCTTCAAGCGCGTTCGCACTTCGGCCCGTTTTTGGGCTCGAGCAATATTTGCCGGCCGACAAGATCAATCTCTCGTTCAACGACGGCATGCTGTTCAAGCGCATGGAAATGTTGATCGACGGCGAGATACCGGCCTGCGCGCTGTTCAGCGGACCCTATTATTTCGCGGAGCAACTTGGGTTCCGCAAAGTGCTCGACACCACCTTCATGATCTCGACCATGATCAACGGCGATCCGGACCCGGAGGACATCCGCAAGTATTTCCGGGCGCTGCGGCGCGCGCAGCGCGACATCGATCTCCGGCCCGAACTCTACACGCACTATTACAAGAAGGAGTTTCCGGAGCGCTTCCACGACAAGATGGATACGCGCCGCTGGGGACCGGGCGAGCGGCTGGTGTTCGAGCCCTACTCGAAGGAAGTGTTCGAGGAATCGTTCGACTGGATCGCCAAGCACGAGATTTTCGCCGAGGGCCAGATGGGTTCCGGCAAATACGAGGACGCGGTCGTTTCGCTGGCGTAACTCAAACCCGTCACCCTGAGGTGCGAGCGGCCGAAGGCCGCGAGCCTCGAAGGGTGGCGGCGCGAGTTCTCAGCGCGTCATCCTTCGAGGTTCGCGCCGACTGCGTCGGCGCTCGCACCTCAGGATGACGTGCTATTTTTTCTCCCGCGACAGCGCCTTCAACCGGTAGAGCGCTTCCAGCGCTTCCTTCGGCGACAGCGCGTCGGGGTCGACCCGGTCGAGCTCGTCTTTCAGCGGATCGGCGGGCGGTGAGGCGCTTTTCGCGGCCGAGAATAACGGAAGGTCGTCGATCAATTTATGTGTCGGCGCGGCACGGTCGGAAGCTTCGAGCTCGGCGAGCACCAGTCGCGCCCGCTCGATCACGGCCATCGGCAGGCCCGCGAGCTTGGCCACCTGAATTCCGTAGGAGCGATCGGCGACGCCCTCGGCCACCTCATGGAGAAAAATCACGTCGCCCTGGAATTCCTTGACCCGCACGGTGGCGTTCACCAGCCGCTTCAGCCGCGCCACCAGCGCGGTGAGCTCATGGAAATGAGTCGCGAACAGCGCCCGGCAGCGGTTTTTCTCGTGCAAATGTTCTAGGCTCGCCCAGGCGATAGATAATCCGTCGAAAGTCGCGGTGCCGCGGCCGATCTCGTCGAGGATCACCAGCGAGCGCTCGGTCGCCTGATGCAGGATCGCCGCGGTCTCGACCATCTCGACCATGAAGGTGGAACGGCCCCGCGCCAGATCATCGGCCGCACCGACGCGCGAAAACAGCCGGTCGATCACGCCGATCCTGGCGCGTCGCGCGGGCACGAAGCTGCCCATTTGCGCCAGGATCGCAATCAGCGCGTTTTGGCGCAGGAATGTGGACTTGCCGGCCATGTTCGGGCCGGTGACGAGCCAGATGCGGCCGGCATCGGCGCCCGCGGGCGGCGACAGATCGCTATCATTGGCCACGAACGGCCCATGCTCGCGCCGCAGCGCCTCCTCCACCACCGGGTGGCGGCCAGCTTCGATGCGGAAATCGAGCGAGGCGTCGACCTCGGGCCGGGTCCAGGCTTCGGCCGCGGCAAGCTCGGCGAGAGCGGAGGCGACATCCGCGCGCGCGAGCGCGTCGGCGACCGCTTCGAGACTCTTCGCCGAGGCGATCGCTTTCTCGGTCAGTTGGTCGAAGATCGAAAGCTCGAGGCCGAGCGCGCGCTCGCCGGCCGAGGAAATGCGCGACTCCAGCTCGCCAAGCTCCGACGAGGTGAAGCGCATGGCGCCGGCCAGCGTCTGGCGGTGGATAAAGGTCTCGCGCGCTGGGCCGCCAAGCAGCCGCTCGCCCTGGGCGGCGGGAACTTCCACAAAATAGCCGAGCACATTGTTGTGCTTGATCTTGAGCGAGCGGATGCTGATTTCCTCGGCATAGCGCGTCTGCAAGCCGACGATCACGTGGCGCGCGTCGTCGCGCAGCTTGCGCGCGGCATCGAGGTCCGGATCAAAACCCGCGCGCACGAAGCCGCCGTCGCGCTTCAGGAGCGGTAGATCGTCGGCGAGCGCGGCACCAAGCTCGTTCGCGAGCTTGCCACCGGGTGCTGCGAGCGCCTTGAGAGCGAAAGCCAATTCTGGCGGAAGTTTCTCCGCGTCACCGAGCACATCGGCAGTATTCTCGGCGGAGCCGAG
>JAYUHJ010000092.1:0-13106 GCA_043767065.1 Hyphomicrobiales bacterium
AGCTTGAGCTCGGCCGCCGCTACCGGCCCTGCAAGCGCCATGGCAAGCGCGCCGGCCAGGGCATAGGTGCTGAATTGCCGTTTCATTGCGTTTCTCCCCATGGATTTGTTGCGGGCGTTCTGATGACCCGTACGTGCCGCGAAGGTACGCTGGCGGGGCGGCTTCCCACAAGGGAGCGCGGGAAGGGGTACCCCGGGCGCAGTCCAGTCATGCCGGGTAGGGCATTGCCTTTGGCCGCGCCTTCCCCGAATTGATGGGGAGTTACCGCGGCGCGGAATTGGAAGAGGGCAGAATGGCAGAGACCAGCCTTGACGTTCTGGTGATCGGCGCCGGACCAGGCGGCTACGTGACCGCGATCCGGTCGGCGCAGCTCGGCTTCAAGACTGCAATCGTCGAGCGCGATCAGCTGGGCGGCATCTGCCTCAACTGGGGCTGCATCCCGACCAAGGCGTTGCTGCGCTCGGCCGAAATCTATCACTACATGACGCACGCCAAGGACTACGGCCTCACGGCCTCGAACGTCGGCTTCGATCCGGCCGCGGTGGTGGCGCGCTCGCGCGCGGTCGCCAAACAACTTTCGAACGGCGTCGCTTTTCTCATGAAGAAGAACAAGATCACATTGATTGAAGGCACGGCGAAGATCACCAAGCCCGGCGAAGTTGCGGTGAAGGGCAGGAGTGCCGGGAACTATCAGGCCAAGCACATCATCGTCGCCACCGGCGCGCGGCCGCGGGTGCTGCCCGGCATCGAGTCCGACAAGAAGCTGATCTGGACCTATTTCGAGGCCATGGTGCCGGAAAAAATGCCGAAGTCGCTGCTCGTCATCGGCTCGGGCGCTATCGGCATCGAGTTCGCGAGCTTCTACCGCACGCTCGGGACCGAAGTGACGGTCGTGGAAGTGCTGCCGCAGATTCTCCCCGCCGAGGACGAAGAGATCGCGACCTTCGCGCGCAAGCGTTTTGAGAAACAGGGGATCAAGATCCTCACCGGCGCGAAGGTGAGTGGGGTGCAGAAGAAAAGCGATGCCGTCGTTGCAACGGTCGAAGACGCCAAAGGTGCGAAGCAGACGATCGAGGCCGACCGGGTCATTTCTGCGGTCGGCGTTGTTGGCAATATCGAGAACCTCGGGCTCGAGGTATTAGGCGTGAAAACCGAGCGCGGCACGATCATCGTCGACGGCTTCGGGCGCACCAACGTGGCCGGCATCTACGCCATCGGCGACGTGGCCGGGCCGCCGATGCTGGCGCACAAGGCCGAACACGAGGGCGTCGTTTGCATCGAGGCGATCAAGGGACTGAAGCCGCACCCGCTCGATAAGCTGAAAATCCCCGGCTGCACCTATTGCAATCCGCAGATCGCGTCCGTGGGCCTTACCGAAAAAGCCGCGAAGGAAAAGGGCCGCGAAATCCGCGTGGGCAAGTTCCCCTTCCTCGGCAACGGCAAGGCCATCGCGCTCGGCGAGCCCGACGGGCTGGTCAAGACGATCTTCGACAAGAAGACCGGCGAGCTATTGGGCGCGCATCTGGTCGGCGCGGAAGTCACGGAACTGATTCAAGGCTTCATGATCGCGATGAATCTGGAGACCACCGAGGAAGAATTGATCCACGCCGTGTTCCCGCATCCGACGCTCTCGGAAATGATGCACGAGAGCGTGCTCGACGCCTATGGACGTGTTATTCATGTGTAGGAATTGCTCTTAAAATTGGTACTCAGCCGCGTGGCGGCCGGTCCGCCGCGCAATGCAACGCGAGGGGGAGACGATGAAAGCCGAAGACGCCAGCGATATGATGGACCAACAGGCGACGCGGGACCGTTTCCGCCAGCGCGCGGCGATCGCTATCGCGATTTTCGCCATGCTGTTGGCGATCACCGGTCTTGGTGGGCAGAACGCCACGAAGGAAGCGCTCAACAGCAATATTCTGGCATCCAACTACTTCAATTTCTTCCAGGCCAAGAACATGCGCCAGACGGCATACATTCTCGCCGCCAACGAACTCGAGTCGGCCTGGATACGCAATCCCACGCTGCCAGACGAAGCACGGGCCGCGTTGCGGGAGCGGATAGAGGCTTATCGGAAGACCATCGCGCGCTACGAATCCGAGCCGGAAACGAACGAGGGCAAGAAGGAGCTTCTGGCGCGTGCCAAGGAGCACGAGGCCAAGCGCGACTTGGCACTCAAGCAGGATCCTTATTTCGACTACGCCGAAGCCCTGCTGCAAATCGCGATCGTGCTGATTTCGGTCGCTATCGTGGCGGAAACCGTTTGGCTCGCTTTTATCGGCGGCGCACTTGGCCTTCTGGGAGCGGCGTTGATGATCAACGGCTATACGCTGCTGGTGGATATTCCCTGGTTGGGCTGAGCCGCAGTTCCGCCATGCGCCTGGTGCGGTTGCGGTAAACGCGGCGCGGCCGTAAGTATCCGGCGGAGGCCGCGATCATGGCTGTCGTGCTCGACACGTTGAAGGGCGTTCGCCCGCGTCACCCCGAAAAGGTGAAGCGGCCGGACAGCTTTGCGCCGCCCAAGCCCGACTGGCTGCGGGTCAAGGCGCCGGGGCCGGGCGCGTTCGCCGAGACCAGCCGCATCGTGCGCGAGCAGGGGCTGCACACGGTTTGCGTCGAGGCCTCGTGCCCGAACATCGGCGAGTGCTGGGCAGTGCGGCACGCGACGTTTCTCATTCTCGGCGATGTCTGCACCCGCGCCTGCGCCTTCTGCAACGTGAAGACCGGATTACCCGACGCGCTCGACCAGGCCGAACCGGAGCGCGTCGCCGAGGCTACCGCCAAGCTCAGGCTGAACCACGTGGTGGTCACGTCGGTGGACCGCGACGATCTGGCCGACGGCGGCGCAGGCCACTTCGCACGCACCATCCGAGCGATCCGCACGGCGATTCCAGGCACCACCATCGAGGTGTTGACGCCCGATTTCCTGCGCAAGGACGGCGCGCTCGAACAGGTCGTCGAGGCCAAGCCCGATGTGTTCAACCACAATCTCGAAACCGTGCCCTCGCACTATCAGGCGGTGCGGCCGGGCGCGCGCTATTTCCACTCGGTACGGCTCCTGCAGCGGGTGAAGGAGCTCGATGCCGGGATGTTCACCAAGTCCGGCATCATGGTCGGGCTCGGCGAGGAGCGGAACGAAGTGCTGCAGGTGATGGACGACCTGCGTTCGGCCGAGGTGGATTTCATCACCATCGGCCAATACCTGCGCCCGTCGCCCAAACACCACGGCGTCGCACGCTACGTGACGCCGCAGGAATTCGAAGAGCTGAAATCGATCGCTTATGCCAAGGGCTTCCTGATGGTGGCCGCGTCGCCGCTCACGCGCTCGTCGCATCACGCGGGCGAGGATTTCGCGCGTCTCAGGACCGCGCGCGGCGCGAAGCCGGGGCGCTGAGCGCCGAGCACTCCATGCCGTCCTTCCGAACCACGCGGCCGGTCAAACACTCGGCCGCCGAGATGTTCGATCTGGTGGCGGACATCGACCGCTATCCGGAATTCGTGCCGCTGTGCCGGCGGCTCTCGGTGCAGCGCCGGTCCGAAGGCGGCGAGGGCACCAAAATCCTGCAAGCGTCGATGACGGTCGCCTACGGCCCGTTGCACGAGACCTTCACGACCAAGGTGACGCTCGACAAGCCCAGGCTGGCGATCCTGGTCGAGTATCTCGACGGCCCGTTCGAATATCTGGAGAACCGCTGGCGCTTCCGGCCTACGGGGGAGCACTCGTCCGAGGTCGATTTTTACATCGCCTACGAGTTTCGCTCGCGCGTGCTTGGCCTGGTCATGGGGTCGGTGTTCGACGCGGCTTTCCGGCGTTTCGCCGAGGCTTTCGAGCGGCGGGCGGACGAGATTTACCGGGTAAGCGGAGCTTAACAACCGGGCTCTAGGTTCTGCCGAATCCGAACCGGTCCAGAACAAGCCCTGCAAATGAGCTCGAGCAATCCCGCCGCATCCGCCGCCAGCGCGCGCGGCGCGTTCTCCGCCAGCCTCCATCTTGCTCCCGCGCTCTATGCGGGGACGCTGTTCGCGTCGGCGCTCTTGCTGTTCGCGTTGCAGCCGATGTTCACGAAAATGGTGCTGCCCTATCTCGGCGGGGCTCCGGCGGTCTGGTCGGTCGCAATGGTGTTCTTCCAGGGCGCGCTCTTGGCCGGCTACGGCTATGCGCACCTGCTGGCGCGTACGCTGACACCCGGCCGGGCCGCGATCGTGCATCTCATCGTGCTGGCTGGCGCCGCCATGACATTGCCGATCGGCATTATCGCCGGCTTCGGAAATCCACCATCGTCCGGCATCGAGCTTTGGCTGGTAGCGCTGTTCGCGGCCTCGATCGGGCTGCCGTTCGTCGCGCTCTCGGCGAGCGCGCCGCTCCTGCAGAGCTGGTTCGCCGTCTCTGGTCACCGCCAGGCGAAGAATCCCTACGTGCTCTACGCGGCGTCGAATCTCGGCTCGTTTGCGGCGCTCCTGTTCTATCCGTTCCTGCTCGAGCCGCTCGTCAGCCTGCGCGGCCAGGCGCGCCTGTGGTCCGCGGGATTTGCCGTACTCGCTGTGTTGATCGCGGTAGCCGGCTTGTTCGTGTCGCGCGTGGCCGTGGTTCCGGCCGCTCCCGCCAAAGCGGCGCCGAAGCCGAGCATGGCCGAGCGCCTGGGCTGGACCGCGCTGGCCGCGATTCCTTCCGGTCTTGTCATCGCCGTCACCGCTCACATCACCACCGATGTCGCGGCCGCGCCGTTCTTGTGGGTGGTTCCGCTTGCGCTGTATCTGCTCACGTTCGTTGCGCTGTTCCGCGAGCGGCCCTGGGTCGGTCATGCGACGACCATTATGCTCGTTCCGTTCGTGGTCGCCGCACTCTCGATCAGCGTCCTGGGCGGCGACAAGGCGTCCTGGCTGATCACCATCGCGCTCAATCTCGCAGGCTTCGTCGTGCTCGCCATGCTCTGCCACGGCGAACTCTATTGGCGCCGGCCGGCGCCGGCGCGGCTCACGGAATTCTATCTTTGGGTTTCGTTCGGCGGCGTGCTCGGCGGAATTTTCGCCGGCCTGCTCGCGCCGCATCTGTTCAACAATACCTACGAATACCCGATCCTGATCGCTGCCGCGGTCCTGGTGCTCCCGGGCACGTTCGCGCAGGGGCGCGAAGGATTCCTGCGGGACGCCGGGCCGGTGCTCGCGCTGACAGCGCTGGTCGCTGCGCCGCGCGTGTTGTTCGATGTGCAGTTGCCCGAATCCGCGGCCTATCCGTTTCAGATCGGACTCGTCGCGCTTGCCGGGCTCATGGTGATCTATCGCCAACGGCCGGCGCGGCTATTTTCGCTCGTTGTGCTCGCCTTCGTCGTGATCGGCGTTTGGCAGCCGGGGGTGGCGCGGGTCGAGAATACGCGCAGCTTCTTCGGCGTACACAAGGTGGTGGAGACCGCCGACGGCCGGCACCGGATCCTGTTCCACGGCACCACAATTCACGGTGCCGAGAGGGTGCGCGAGGCGAACGGCACGCTCGCGGCCGGCCGGCCGGAGCCGCTGACGTACTACTATTTCGGCGGGCCGATCTCGGAGGCCGTCGATGCTGCGCGCGCGGCCCAGGGCAGGCTCCGCTCGGTAGCCGCGGTAGGGCTCGGGACCGGCAGCCTCGCTTGTCACATCAAAAACGGCGAGCGTTGGACGTTCTTCGAGATCGATCCGGAAGTGGTGCGCCTTGCGCGCAACCCGAAGCAGTTCCGGTTTATCAGCGAGTGTGCGCCGCGGCTGCCAGTGGTGTTGGGCGACGCACGGCTGACGCTGGCCGCGTCGCGCGAGCGCTACGACCTGATCGTGCTCGATGCTTTCTCCTCCGACGCGATCCCGGTGCATCTACTGACGCGCGAGGCGTTTCAAGGCTATCTCGCGCGACTCAATCCGCGCGGGCTGATCGTGGCGCACATCTCGAACCGGCATATGGATCTCGCGCGGGTGGTCGGCGCGGTCGCTGCGGCTGAAGGCCTGGTCGCGATGGCCAAGTTCGACGAGAACGCCAATCAGGTGCAGACGGACTACAAGGCGAAGGCGCACGTGGCCGTGCTCGCGCGCAGTCCGTCCGATCTGCGTACGCTGGCGCAGAAGCCCGGGTGGAAGCGGATCGATCCCGGCCAGGTTATCGCCTGGACCGACGACTATTCCGATATTCTGGGCGCGATCCTGCGGAAGAAGCTCCGCCGCTAACGCGCCCCGATCAATTCCCAGAGCAATTCGAAAGCGGCGAGCACCGATCGCCGCCGGACTTCGCCGCGGCCGAGGTTGCCGAAGCGAATTTCCTTGTGCAGGGTCTTGCCGCGCCGGGCTGCCGCGAAATGCACGAGCCCAACAGGCTTGTCCGGGCCGCCGCCGGGACCGGCAATACCGGTGACTGCCAGCGTTACGTCACAGCCGGACTTCGCCAGTGCGCCTTCGGCCATGGCGCGCACGGTTTCGGCGCTCACGGCGCCGAATTTGCGCAGTGTCTCGGTGGGTACACCTAGCATCGTCGCCTTGGCCTTGTTCGAATAGGTGACATAGCCGCGATCCAGCACATCGGAGGAGCCTGGAATTTCGGTGAGCGCCGCGCCGATCAGCCCGCCGGTGCAGGATTCGGCGAGTGCAAGTTTCAGCTTCTGGCGGCGGCAAAGATCGAGGATTTTCGTCGCGGCGGCGCGCAGCTCGTCGTCGATCACGGCGCGCCCCAGGGGAGCCGCACGGTGGCGCTGGCCATGGCGGCTATGCCATCGCCGCGGCCGAGAAAACCGAGGCGCTCGGTGGTCGTGGCCTTCACGCCGACCCGGCCAGGCTCGATCCCGGCGATCTGCGCGATACGCTCACGCATAGCGTCGCGGTGTGGGCCGATCTTCGGCGCTTCGCAGATCACGGTAACGTCGAGATGGGCGATACGGCCGCCGCGCTTCTCCACGAGGGAGGCGGCGTGGGCGAGGAAGCGATCCGAAGACGCGCCGCGCCAGCGGGCATCTGTCGGGGGAAAATGCGCGCCGATATCGGCCTCGGCGATGGCGCCTAGCACCGCGTCGGTCAGCGCATGCAATACCACGTCGGCGTCGGAATGGCCGGCCAGGCCGCGCTCGTGCGGGATGCGCACGCCGCCAAGCATCACGTGATCGCCGGCATCGAAGGCATGCACGTCGAAGCCGGTACCGTGGCGGATGTCGGAGAGCGCCAGTGCGTCGAGCGCCTGGGCGCGCGCGAAGTCCTCGGGCTGCGTGAGCTTCAGATTCTCGGTCTCGCCCTCGAAAGTCGCGACCGCGATGCCGGCCCATTCCATGAGCGCGGCGTCATCGGAGAAATCCTCGCGCCCCCCGGCCGCGGCGCGGCGATGGGCTTCCAGGAGCGGCGCGAACGCGAAGGCCTGCGGTGTTTGCACCGTGCGCAACTCATTGCGGTCGAGGGTGGCGGTGACCAGGCCGGCGCGATCCACGCGCTTGATCGTATCGGTGACGGGAAGCACCGGGATGGCGGCGCCGGTCGCCGAGGCGGCCGCGATCGCGCGGTCGACCAGGGCAGGCGTGGCGAGCGGGCGTGCGGCGTCGTGGATCAGCACGATTTCCGGCGAGCGGGATGAGAGGGCCTCGAGGCCTGCCAGCACCGAGCGTTGCCGGTTTGCTCCGCCCTCGACAGGCGGCAGGCATTTGGGGAGTTCCGCGACCGCAGCATGGAATTCGGCGGCATGGTCCCTGTGGATAACCGGCTGCACCGCCTCAATCGCCCGATGGGCGGCGAAAAGCCGCAACGAGCGGCGCAAGACCGGCTCGCCGGAGAGCGCCCGGTACTGCTTGGGACGGCCGCCTACGCGTTCACCGCTGCCTGCGGCGACCACAATGGCGAAGGTGCGGAATTCGACGCCCATAAGCCCTCTAGGTTACCCTCGCGCGGCCTGGAGACCGCGTTTGCCGATCTAGCCTAAAGAATCCCCTGCGTCCCGAAAGGGATTGCAAGGCCCTCTTGCAGTGCAGCAATTATCTGACTAAGATATAAGCAGGAAGTATATCGCCTATTTTATGGGCAAGTTGCGGGGATCGATGTGACCCACGCCTCCTCAGGACGCACCGGCTTCAGAGTCGGGGGCTTCATGGTCGGGCCGCACCGGCTGCAGAACCGCGTCCTGCTCGCCCCCATGGCGAGCATCACCGATCTTCCGTTCCGCAAGGTGGCAGCGCGTTTCGGCGCCGGCCTCGTCGTCTCGGAAATGATTGCGAGTGAGTGGCTCGCTGAGGGTGATCCCGCGGCCACTCTTCGAGCCGAGGGTGAGGGGGTTGGCCTGAACGTGGTCCAGCTCGCCGGCTGCGAGACGCATTGGCTCGCGGAAGGCGCGCGCGTGGCAGAGGCCGCCGGCGCCGACATCATCGACATCAACATGGGCTGCCCGGCCAAGCACGTGACCGCGGGCCAAGCCGGCGCGGCGCTGCTGCGCGACCTCGATCACGCGACGAAGCTGATCGAAGCGGCGATCAATGCCGTGCGGGTGCCTGTCACGCTCAAGATGCGTCTCGGCTGGGACGAAAACTCGATCGTCGCGCCGGAGCTCGCGCGGCGTGCGGAAGCCGCCGGTGTTGCCATGATCACGGTGCACGGCCGTACCCGTTGCCAGTTCTATCAGGGGCGCGCCGACTGGAGCGCGATCGCGCGCGTGAAAGCCGCGGTGAGCATTCCCGTCGTCGCCAACGGCGATCTCCAAACTTATGATGACGCGCGCGCGATGTTAGAGCTGTCCGGCGCCGACGCGGTGATGGTCGGTCGCGCCGCCCGCGGCCGGCCGTGGCTCCCGGGACAGATCGCGAAATTCCTGGAGACCGGCGTGCGTCCGGCCGATCCTCCGGCTCCTATTCAGCGCGACGTGCTCTTGGAACTCTACGACGCGTGGCTTTCGCATTACGGCTCCACGCGCGGCATTCGGGAGGCGCGGAAGCACGTCGGCTGGGCGCTCGAAGCCTTGGCCGTCTCGTGCGGCCGTTCCGCTGACTGGGTTAAAGCGTGGCGCGGACGCTTGGTCACCGAAACCGAGCCCGCGCTCGTAGCGCGCAGTATCCGCGAAGCGTTCGACGACGTCGAGTGGAAGGCAGCCGCATGATCGTCGCTGCAGCCACCCGCGCGAGTCCGAACGGCTTCGGCCTTGCCGACGCAGTGCTCAATGCCTTGCCGCATCCGGTCGTTACCGTCGGTCCGGATGGCAATATCGTCGATGCCAATGTCGCGGCGGAAACTTTTTTCGAAGTGGGTGCCCCGGTGTTACGGCGACACCGAATCCACGAGTTCGTACCTTTCGGCAGTCCCTTGCTCATACTGCTCGATCAGGTGCGCCGCCGCGGCGCGGCGGTGAACGAGTACCGGGTGGATCTCGGTACGCCGCGCAATGGCGGTGAACGCATCGTCGATATCCATGTCGCCCCCGTGCCCGAGCGCCCGGATCATGTGGTCCTGGTGTTGCAAGAGCGGACCATGGCCGACAAGATCGACCGGCAGCTGACGCACCGGGGCGCCGCACGCTCGGTGACGGCGCTCGCGTCCATGCTCGCGCACGAGATCAAGAATCCACTCTCCGGCATTCGCGGTGCGGCGCAGCTCCTGGAACAGGCCGCGGCCGACGAAGATCGAGTGCTTACGCGGCTGATTTGCGAAGAAGCCGATCGCATCGTGGCATTGGTTGACCGCATGGAAGTGTTTTCCGACGAGCGGCCGGTGGAGCGGGAGGCGGTCAATATCCACGCCGTGCTCGAGCACGTGAAGCGGCTCGCGGCTTCCGGTTTTGCGCGCCGCGTCCGCATCGTCGAGGAGTACGACCCGTCCTTGCCGCCGGTGTTCGCTAACCGCAACCAGCTCGTCCAAGTGTTTCTGAATCTTGTGAAAAACGCCGCCGAGGCGGTCGAAGGCGCGGCCGACGGTGAGATCGCGCTCACGACCGCGTTCCGACCCGGCGTCCGTCTCTCAGTGCCGGGTTCCACGGCCCGCGTCAGCCTGCCGCTCGAATTCTGCGTGCGCGACAACGGCCCGGGCGTGCCCGATGACCTGATGCCGCACTTGTTCGATGCTTTCGTGACGACAAAGCCGACCGGTACCGGGCTGGGTTTGGCGCTGGTCGCCAAGATTGTCGGCGACCACGGCGGCATCGTCGAATGCGACAGCCAGCCGCGCCGCACCATCTTCCGCGTACTGATGCCTGTGTACGAGCCGGCCATCACGTTGGCGCGGACGGGGGAGGCCTAGCGCCATGCCCACGGGAAGCATCCTCATTGCCGACGACGACGCGGCGATCCGCACGGTGCTCAATCAGGCACTGTCGCGGGCGGGCTACGAGGTTCGCTCCTGCGGCAATGCGGCGACGCTCTGGCGCTGGATCAGCCAGGGCGACGGCGATCTGGTGATCACCGATGTGGTGCTGCCGGACGAGAATGCGTTCGACCTGCTGCCGCGCATCAAGAAGGCGCGGCCGGAACTTCCGATATTGGTAATGAGCGCCCAGAACACTTTCATGACCGCGATCCGCGCATCCGAACGCGGTGCTTACGAATATTTGCCGAAGCCGTTCGACCTGAAGGAGCTGATCGCGATCGTCGGCCGCGCGCTGTCCGAGCCGAAGCGGGCGGAGGCCGCGGCGCCGCGCGGCGATGAGACCGAGAACGCGATTCCGCTGGTTGGCCGCTCGCCCGCGATGCAGGAGATCTACCGGCTGCTCGCGCGCCTGATCCAGACCGATCTCACGGTGATGATCTCGGGAGAATCCGGCACCGGCAAGGAACTCGTCGCCCGCGCGCTGCACGACTATGGCAAGCGGCGCAGCGGCCCCTTCGTGGCCGTCAACATGGCGGCGATCCCGCGCGATCTCATCGAATCGGAATTGTTCGGGCACGAGAAGGGCGCCTTCACCGGGGCCAACGCGCGCAGCGCCGGCCGCTTCGAGCAGGCGGAGGGCGGCACGCTGTTCCTTGACGAGATCGGCGACATGCCGATGGAAGCACAGACACGGCTGCTGCGCGTGCTGCAGCAAGGCGAGTACACCACCGTGGGCGGGCGCACTGCGATCAAGACCGACGTGCGCATCATCGCGGCGTCGAACAAGGACTTGCGCATCCTGATCCAGCAGGGATTGTTCCGCGAGGATCTGTTCTTCCGCCTCAATGTAGTGCCGCTTCGCTTACCGCCATTGCGCGAGCGCGCGGAGGACATTCCCGATCTGGTCCGGCATTTCTTTACACTCGCAGAGCGGGAAGGATTGCCGCGCAAGCAGCTCGATGCGGCGGCGTTGGAGCGACTCAGGCGCTATCGCTGGCCTGGAAACATTCGTGAGTTGGAAAATCTCGTGCGTCGGCTGTCGGCGCTCTATCCGCAGGAAGTGATCGGTGCCGGCACCATCGATGCGGAAATCTTTCAGCCGGCGGCGGAAGTCGCAGCCGATGAGCAGACCGGGGACTCGCTTGGTGCCGCGGTCGAGCGGCATCTGGCGCGCTACTTCGGGAATTTCGGCGATGGAATACCGCCCCCCGGCCTTTACCACCGCATCCTGCGCGAGGTGGAGACGCCGCTGGTCTCGGCGGCGTTGGCAGCGACGCGGGGCAACCAGATCAAGGCCGCGGAACTCCTGGGCGTGAACCGCAACACGCTGCGCAAGAAAATCCACGATCTCGACATCCAGGTCATCCGCACCGGCCGCTGACGACTCCTGCCTAACCGGGAAGCGCTGCAGGGGGCGCCTGTTGCCCCTGTCACATTTTTGCACCAGTGTTGTTCCAAGGCATCAGGGCTGGCGGCGAGCCTTGAGACCACTGGATTCTGGCGGGGCGTATGAGCGTCAATAAAGACACCGATGAGCGCGGCCAGGCTGCCGAATTCCCGAGGCCAAGGCTGGGCATGTCTCGGTTTTTTGCGCCCATAGCAGTCGTGCTGGCGCTGGTCTCGGCGCTGATCACGTTCCTCGTCCTTACCGGCCTGACCCCCATCCCCCCGACCCACAATGTCGTGGTCGGCGTGCTGCTTGGCAACGCCGCCATGGTCGCGTTGCTGGCGGTGATCGTCGCCTGGGAAATCTGGGCTTTGTATCGCGCTCGCCGGCGCGGCCGGGCCGCGGCGCGATTGCACGTGCGGATCGTCGTTCTGTTCGGGATTGTTGCCGTCGTACCGGCGATCCTGGTCGCGGTGATTGCCAGCATCACGCTCGATCGCGGCCTCGACCGGTGGTTCTCTTTGCGCACGCGCGCCATCATCGGCGATGCCGTCGTGATCGCCCAGACCTATGTGCGCGAGCATGCGTTCGGAATCCGCGCCGAGGTGGTCGCCTTGGCCGACGATCTCTCACGGATTCAAAACATCTTTCAGGAGAACCGCGAGCGGTTTCGTCAGATTCTGACCGCCCAGGCCCAGGTTCGCGGCTTACCGGCCGTGATGCTGATCGGGCCGGAGCTCAACGTGATCGAGCGCGCGCAAATCCAGTTCCCCCGCGAGTTCCTGGTGCCGAGCAATCTGGCAGTTCGCGACGCAACGGCCGCGCGACCGGTCGTCTTTCTCCCCGAAGAAGCCGACTACGTGAGCGCTGTGATCCCACTCGCTGGCTATGAAAACACGTACCTCTATGTCGCGCGGCCGATCGATCCACAGGTCGTGCGGTATCTGCGAACCACGCAGGCCAGTGCCGCCGAATTCGCGAGTCTGGAGGAGCGGCGTGTAGGTGTGCAGGTCGCGTTCGCGCTCATGTATGCGGTGATCGCGATGATCCTGCTCCTGTCGGCGATCTGGCTCGGAATCAATTTCGCGAACCGGTTGGTCGCGCCGATCCGGCGCCTGATCACGGCGGCGAATCTCGTGGCCTCGGGGAATCTGTTCGTGCAGGTGCCGGTGCGCCGCGCCGAGGGCGATCTCGCGAATCTGGGTGAGTCGTTCAACACCATGACGCAGGAACTGCGTTCGCAGCACGACGATATCGTGCGCGCCCGCGATCAGATTGATCAGCGCCGCCGTTTCACCGAGGCGGTGCTCGCCGGGGTAGGGGCGGGCGTCATCGGCCTCGATCCCGAAGGCCGGATCACGATCTTGAACCGGTCGGCGGGCCAGATCGTCGGGCGAGGCGAGGTCGATCTCATCGGCGTGCCGGTGATTGACGTCATGCC
>JAYUHJ010000093.1:0-2309 GCA_043767065.1 Hyphomicrobiales bacterium
GCGCGCCGCGGCGACAGCGCGGTCGACGTCTGCCGCGTTGCCGGCGGCGATCTGCGTGAATGCTTCCTCGGTCGCCGGATCTACGACATCGAGCAAGGCTCCCGAAGCGGAGGCGCACCACTTGCCGTTGATGTAGAACTGACGGTGATGCGAATCAGGCATTGGCGGGCACGAAAGTCTCGTTGAAAAGGCGTAACCAGTTGCCGCTCATCATTTTCTCGATCTCGTCGGGCTTGAAGCCGCGCCGCGCGAGTTCACACATGACGTTCGCCAGCCCCCCCTGCGTCTTCATCCATTCCGACCAGCCCTCGTGGGGCGCGATTTTCATCTGCTCCGCGGGCGCGCTCTCGCGCGACCAGCGCGCGAAGCGCCACCAGGTACGCACCGACTTGGGATGGCCCGGGCAGTAGTCGGTGCCCATGCCCACCGCGTCCACGCCGATGCGGTCCACCACCCACGCCACCATGTCGCCGAATTCCTCCAGCGTGGTGGCCGCGCCGTTCTTCGTCATGTTGCGGTTGGGTGTCAGGCCGATCACCCCCTTGCGCTTGGCCAGCACCTTGATCGCCTCGGTCGTCTTCAACCTGCCCGCGCCGTAGACCCCCGCGCCGACGTATTCGCGCGGGTTGGCATGCGTGATCGAGACCGGCCGCGGCGACATGTCGATCGCCTCGAGCGTGGTGCGCTCGCCGCAATGCGAGAGGTCCACCAAGATGCCGACCCTGGCCATTTCCTCGAGCGCGTTCTTGCCGAAGCGCGACGAGATGCCGGTGTCCTTCGCCTCCCAGTAGCCGCAGCCGATGTAGTTCTGCAGGTTGTAGGTGAGCTGCATGATGCACACGCCCATCTGGCGGTAGCTGGCGAAGAGGTCGAGGTTGTGCTCGACTGGAGCGGTGTTCTGGAAGCCGAGCACGATCGCGGTGCGGCCCGATTTACGGACGGCTTCGATCTCCTCGACGCTGGTGGCGATGGCGACGATGTCGCTGTTGGCGGCGACGATGCCGCGCCACCTCGCGAGCAGCGCCAGCGTCTCGGCCGCGTTCTCCCAGATCGCCACCGTGCAGTTGACGCAGCTGATGCCGCCCGCGCGCCACTCCTCGAACCATTGCCGCTCCGGCACCGGCATGGTGAGCGCATCCACGATCGCGTAGGTGCGGCCGCCCAGCGACACGCCCTGCGGGGTGACCTTTGCTTCTTCCATCGGCTTCTCCATGGTCAAAAAACCTTCAATGCATCGGTGCTTTCGTTCGGCCGCAGGCGATGCTCTTCGCGCTCCGGCACCCACAGGGCAGCGGCAGCCTGGCTGAGCGCATCGTATCGCACGCGCGTGATGCTCAACCCCTCCCGCGGCCAGCTCGCGCGGCGCCTAGCCAACTCCGCACTGTTCCACGAAAGCTCCATCTTGCCTGCAATAGATTCACAATTCACTCGGGAGGACGGCCGCGAGCAGACGACAGCGAAGCTGCCTGGCGCCAGGCCTGCGACGACCCGGCCGGCATCCGGACTTAGCGCTGTAGCCGCCCCGAGTACCCTAGCAGGGTCCGACTTCTCGTTATAGGCGTACCAGGGGCCCTCTTCAGAAGGCCCGGCAAGCGCGCACCCCGTTTCACCTGTTCCTTCTTTCCAGATCACCAGGGCGAGCAGGCCGCGCTCTGCGGCGCGTAGCGCTGCCTCGCCGAGAAAGAAAGGCGCTTGGGTGTTCGCGACCACGTCGAAGCCCACACCCTGCGGCGAGGCCAGGGCGCGCGCGCAGGCCAGGTCGAGTGCCGCGGGCGCAGCCAGCAGCGCCAGCGCTCCGCCGCCAAGCCCGGCCAGCAACCCTCCCACGGCATCCTGTCCGCAGGCTTGCGCGAACACGACCATGTTCGCCGCCTGTTCCGCCACGCCCAGCGCCGCGCCGCGCGCCTGCAGGGCGGTATGCACGGAGCGGGCGAGGTCGCCCGGCGCTATGCGCAGGATTTGACGCTCGGGCGGCGAAGCGGAGGTACGCACTGCACCCAGGCCGGGCGGCGGCAGGGGCGCGAGCGCCCCGCCTCCTGTCCCGGACATAGGCATGAGCGGATAAGGCCACACGCCCTCCAGCCCTTGCTCGACGTCCTCCGCGATCGGCGCGCCCTGCAGGAACGCGCCGCGCACCTGCTTCGGGCTAACCGACTCGAATTTCTCCATGCCCTTGAACGCGAGTATGAAGCGCACCGGCGCAAACGGCAGGAAGTTCTTTGCAAGCCAGTTCACCCTCAACTCCGCATACTCCATCCCGGCGAGCGACTGCGCGCGCGCCACGATGTGCCTGCATTCCGGATGCGCGC
>JAYUHJ010000094.1:0-2308 GCA_043767065.1 Hyphomicrobiales bacterium
GGCGTTCATCAGCCCGCGCGTTTCCTAATTTTTCGTCATGAAATCTTAAGTGGCGCTCTTCTTTGCCCGGTCCTACCGTTCGCGCTCATCCGCTACAACTTTGAGGAACACAATGAGGAACGCGATTCGTTGGGCAGGCGCGTTGAGCGTGGCCGCCGTCGCGGCGCTCGCGGCCGCGTCCCCCGGCGCCCAGCAGTGGTCGTTCGACGCCGATGGGAACCTGCCCGCCGGATGGCGGGCTGGCGCCACCGGCGGCAAGGCGGCCACCTGGCACGTCGCTCGCGAACCGAAAGCGCCCAGCCCGCCCAACGTGCTCGCCATCGAGCGCCTCAACGACGGCGCGCGCGGAAATTTCAACCTTTTCTGGCTGCCGGCGGCGGGTTTCCGCGACGGCAGCCTTGAGGTCAGCATCCGCGCCGACCGCGGCGAAGTCGACCGCGGCGGCGGGCTGATCTGGCGCGCGCAGGATGAGAATAACTACTACATCGCCCGCTACAACCCCCTGGAGCGCAATCTGCGGCTGTACTACGTGAAAGAAGGGCTGCGCCGGATGCTCGCCGATGCGCCCGATCTCGCGATCGGCAGCGGTAAATGGTTCGCGTTGAAGGTCGCGCAGCGCGGCGCGCGGATCGAAGTCTGGCTCGACGGCAAGAGGTTGATCGAGACCTCCGACGCTACCTTCAGCGCCCCCGGCGGCGTCGGCGTGTGGACCAAGGCCGACGCGATCAGCGCGTTCGACGATTTCAAAGTCAACGCGGAGAATTGAGCGTGCGCGCGCCGCTCGTCAGAGCTCTGCTGTCCGCCGCCGCGGCGTTCCTGCTCGCGAGCTGCGAGCGCGCGCAGAAGCTGCACGACCCGGACCTTCGCATCCTATGGACCAACGATACGCACGGCTATCTGTCGCCCAACTATCACCGCGAAGAGGGCGACGACGCCTACGTCGAGCGCGCGCCGCGCGAGGGCCGGCTGGGCGGCATGGCCCACATCGCCACGCTGGTGAAGCGCCAGCGCGCCGAGTTGGCGGGCAAGACCCTGCTGGTGGACAGCGGCGACACCTGGCACGGCACCATCGTGCCCTTGCGCCTGGACGGCCGGCCGATGCTCGAGGTGATGAACGCGATCGGCTACGACGCGATGACGCCTGGCAACGTGGAGTTCATCTATCCGCAGGAGGTGCTTACCGGGCTGATCCGCGATGCGAAGTTCCCGATCCTGGCGGCCAACTTCTACGACACCGAGTTCGGGGATCGGGTCAAGCTGCCGAACCTTCATCCGTACATCGTCAAGCAGGTCGGCGCTCTGCGCATCGGCATTCTCGGCATGACCTATCAGTGGAACTTCAAGGCCGTGGCCCCGGCCAACGTGCAGGGCTGGTCGTTCGGACTGCGCGAGAAGGAGATCCGCGCCGACATCGCGCACTTGCGCGGCGTGGAAAAGGTCGATCTGGTGATCGTGCTCTCGCACATGGGCTGGCCGGTGGATGAGAAATACGCCGCGCTGGTGGAGGGGATCGACGTGATCGTGGGCGCGCATACGCATGACGTGCTGTACAAGCCGACGCTGGTCTATAACGAGAAAAGCGGGCGCGAGGTGCTGATCGTGCAGTCGGGCTCGCAAGGCAAGATGCTCGGCCAGCTGGATCTGAAGGTGAAGGACCGCCGCGTGATCGCCTTCGAGCAAACTCTGTTTCCGGTGCGCGCCAAGGACATCGAGCCCGATGCGCAGATCGCGGCGATGATCGAGGGCTACCGCGCGCCGTACAAGCAGGAGCTGGAGCGGGTCATCGGCCGCACCGAGACGCTGCTCTATCGCCTCGCGAACTGGCAGAATACCGGCGACAACCTGATCACCGACGCGATTCGCAGCCGTTTCAAGACCGACGTGACGGTGTCGGCTTCCTGGCGCTTTGGCGGCAACACCTTGCCCGGCCCGATCACGGTGGAGGACGTCTACAACCTGATCCCTTCCGAGGCGCCGGTGCAGTTGTTCAAGGTGAAGGGAGAAGATCTGTGGAATATCGTCGAGGAGTCGGTGCATAACGTGCAGGCCACGGACCCGTTCGAGCAGGTGGGCGGCGACATGCTGCGCTACTCCGGCATGGAGGTGAAGGTGGATCTGCAGAAACCCTTCCCCACTCGCGTCCAGTCCATCAAGGTGGGCGGGCAACCGCTCGACCGGAGCAAGGTGTACTCGGTGGCCGGCTTGAACGCGGCGGTGAACAACGACGCCCGCGTTATCGCCAAGACCGTGACCGCGAGACCCGGCCCGCTCGAAGTCATCGCCTATATCGAGGAGAAGAAGGTCATCG
>JAYUHJ010000095.1:0-2305 GCA_043767065.1 Hyphomicrobiales bacterium
GACCGCCCAGGTACCGCGGCCGCGCCTGCCGCCTCCCGAGTAGATCGCGTTACGCGATCCGTACGGACGCCGACGCACGAAGCCATCGCACGATTTTGCATGACGGCCCGGATCTGCAAGCCGAGCGACGTACGCGTGAGCAGCACGTAGGTGGCGAAGACGATGAACAGCGCGAAGCCGATGATGAAGATGCGGTTGAAGCCGATGGGCGAGCCGTGAAACGCGAAGCTGCCGCTCAGGAACGAGGGCGAATCCACCTGCACGTTGGCCGCGCCGAAGATGTGCCGGAAAATTTGTTGCAACACCAGGCTCACGCCCCACGTGGCGAGCAGCGACTCCAGCGGACGTTTGTAGAGAAAGCGAATGATGCTGCGCTCGATCACGACGCCGAGCGCGCCCGCAACGATAAAGGCCAGCGGCACCGCTATCAGCAGCGAATAGTCGAACAGGCCGGGATAGCGGGTGCGGATTACCTCCTGCACCACGAACGTGGTGTAGGCCCCCAGCATCACCATCTCGCCATGGGCCATGTTGATGACGCCCATGACGCCGAACGTGATGGCAAGGCCGATGGCGGCCAGCAACAGCACCGAGCCGAGCGAAAGCCCATACCAGACGTTCTGTGCGAGGTTCCATACGGCAAGGTTGCGATCGACCGCGGCCAGTGCGTCGGTGGCCGCTTGCTTTACGCTCGCCGGCGCATCGGCAGGCACCGAGCGCAAGAGCGCCGACGAATCCTGGTCGCCGCGCGCGGCGATGGTTGCTATGGCGGCGAGGCGCTCGGCCGTATCCGCATCGGACTTGAACACCAGGATCGCGGCACGGGCCTCGGTAAGCGCGCGCTTGATGCGCGGGTCGGATTCCTTGGCGAGCGCTGCTTCGACGGTCGCAAGCGCGCCGGCATCGCGCGACTTGAACACGGCTTGGGCCGCGTCGAAACGGACGACCGGATCGGGTGAGAGCAATGTGAGCGAGCCGAGTGCAGCTTCCAGCGCGCGGCGGATACGATTATTGAGGCGGACCGGGTTCAGGCCCGCAGGCTCCAGATCCACAGCCTTCTTGGTGGCCGCTTCATAAAGCTTGCCGTCCTTGCCTTTGACGTAGACCGCCTTGGTATCGGGGTGGAACAGGAGCCGGCCTTCGGCTGCGGCGGTCACCACGGTCGCGGCATCGGCGTGGCCGCTCGTCGCCAGCTCCACGATAGCAGCTTCGGTATCAGGAAAGCTGTCGGTGGAGAACTTGGCGAGCGCGTCTTCGAAGGGGCCGGCGTGCGCCGGGACGGGGCCGAAGGCCGTCAGGAGGCCGATCGAGAGAGCGAGCAAAAGCGCTGCGAGGCTTCGCATTGTCGGGCGACCCCGTTCTTGATGGACCGGGCGGGGAGCATGCTCCCCGCCCAGCCGGATCAGGTCAAGCAGAGCGGCGAAGAATCCCTAGCCGCACTTCTTGGTGATCTTGTTGTAGTTCCCGCACTTCAGCGTCACCCAGTCGGCGATCAGGTCCTTGGAGCCTTCCAGATGGGGGGACCAGGCATCGCCGGGGACCAGACCCGAAGTTTTCCACACCACGTCGAACTGGCCGTCGGCGCGGATTTCGCCGATGAACACGGGCTTGGTGATGTGATGGTTGGGGAGCATCTCCGAGATGCCGCCCGTGAGGTTCGGCACCTTCACGCCGATCACGGCGTCGATGACTTTGTCGGGAGCCGTGGTGCCGGCCTTCTTCACCGCCTCGACCCACATGGCGAAGCCGATGACGTGGGCTTCCATCGGGTCGTTGGTGACGCGCTTCGGGTTCTTGATGAAGGCCTTCCACTTGGCGATGAACTCGTCGTTTTCCTTGCTCTTGATCGACTGGAAGTAGTTCCAGGCGGCCAAGTGGCCGAGCAGGGGCTTGGTGTCGAGACCGGCGAGCTCTTCCTCGCCGACCGAGAACGCCACGACCGGGATGTCGGTCGCCTTGATGCCCTGGTTGCCGAGCTCCTTGTAGAACGGAACGTTGGCGTCGCCGTTGATGGTGGACACCACCGCGGTCTTCTTGCCCGCCGTGCCGAACTTCTTGATGTCGGCGACGATGGTCTGGAAGTCGGCGTGCCCGAACGGCGTGTAGTTGATCATGATGTCTTCTTGCTTGACGCCCTTCGACTTCAGATAGGCCTCAAGGATCTTGTTGGTGGTGCGCGGATAGACGTAGTCGGTGCCCGCCAGAACCCAGCGCTGCACCTTTTCGTTGGCCATCAGGTAGTCGACGGCCGGGATCGCCTGCTGGTTCGGCGCCGCCCCGGTATAGAACACGTTACGCTCGCTCT
>JAYUHJ010000096.1:0-2303 GCA_043767065.1 Hyphomicrobiales bacterium
CCGGCCCATCATGGCTTGCCCTCGCTGATGTTCGTGTCAGCAAGACGGAATCACGGTTCGCCGCATACCTCAACGGACTTCTGCAACAAAATCTGCCAAGAGGCGACATTTAAGAAATGAAGGCAGCAAGCACTTGCTGACGGAAGCCGGTGCCGCATCGCGATCACGCAGCACGCTTTCCGAAAACCAGCATTGTCACCAGCCGCCGAAATAGCGCTGATCGCGACCGAAGAATTCGATCTTGCTCGAAGGTTCTCTTCGATGCTTCCTCCGCTTGATCCAGCGTCTCGGTGAGATGTTTGACATAGGCCCGGTGCAACGCGTGGCTTCTTTCGAGTTGACGGCGCTCCTGCTGGACCGGATCAAACGCGGTGCGCTGCGCTGGCAGCTCGATCTTGCTCGGGCCCGCGCGACGAAATCGCTCGGCCACCGATTCGGCCCGTGCCATGGCTCGCTTGATAGCAGCAGGCGAGTCGCGCGCGGCCGGTTCGTGTTCGTCCAGCGCGGCGCCCCACTTCTCAAGGAACAGCTGCCAGTTGCGCAGGCCGACGAATGATTTGAATCGGAGCGCTGTGCTCGCGCTCAGGTGATGGCGGATACGCGACGCGGGTTGGTACAGGACGACCAGTCCAATCTGGCGCAGCGCCATGCCGAGATCGACGTCGGTGTGATAGAGCGGATAATACCTCTCATCGAGCCCGCCGATCCGATCCCACGCCGCGGCACGCACGAGCAGTGAGCTCGTGCCGCAATAATCCACCGCCCGCAATCGACCGAATGCATTTGGCGCTGGGGCTTTGCCAACCCAGGGCGAAGAGGTAAGGCCGTCTTGCCAGAGGATTAATCCGGCGTTCTGCAACCGGCCATCGAGATGGAGAACGGTGCCACCGATCGCGCCGGCTTCCGGATGCGCGTCGGCGGCTTCTACCAGCGCTTCGAGCCAACCCGGCTCGATCTCCGCATCGTCGTGCAGCAGGACAAGAAACTCGCCGTGCGCGAGCGCACGGCCGCGGTTGGCCGCCCCGGCAAATCCGAGATTGACGGGCGACGCCACCACCTGCACTCCTGTGACCGTTGCGCGTAGCTCCGCTTCGGCGTCCGGGCCACTCTCGTTGAGCACCACGATCGTCTCGAACGGGATCGAGCGGGGGGCGAAACGCGCAAGCGAGCGCAAACACGCCGGAAGCAGATCCGCCCTTGTCGAGGCCGTGATGATCACGGAGGCACGCGGCGCTCCGGAGCAGGGAAGATCGATGCTCATGCCCGCATCGGCGTCAGCGCTCTAATGCGCATCACGGCCATCGATAAGGAATCGTCGTGCGGGCGGCATCAGAATCCCAAGGCAGCTCCCAGCGATCGGGGCCATTGTGGTCGTAGAGCTGGCTTGGCATGCTGACTATTGTCGCCTCATCGTTTCCAATGTTCTTCCAGCCGTGATAGACGCCAGGCGGGATGACGACCAGCCCCTGATTGCACCCTCCCAGCATGACCTCATTGACGCAACCGAACGTCGGCGACTCGCGCCGGCCGTCATAACAGACGATGCAGAAGGAGCCTGTCGCAGCGAACAGGCGATCGACAGTGTTTCGGTGAAGTCCCCAGGCTCGAATTCTCCCGGGGAATGTTGTCGTCAGATTCACCTGAACGACCGGCATGTTCGTCAGACCCCAATCCGTCCGGAATACTTCGGTCAGATGGCCGTGATGATGAGACACAGGCCGTGCAAGGCGATACTTGACGCCCTCGATGGGCTGGAGCCGTAATTTGCCATCGGCCGTGGTTCGCGACTGCAATGCCGCAGCGGCCGCAAAACCGTCAACCGTTTCGAGCGATGCAGGCACCGATGCGTCAACGATTGTACTGCCAAGATGCTCGTTCATGAGCTAGACCCTCTCCAATAAAGATCCGAAAAACCGTGCGAGTTTACGCCGGATCCTCCACTGCCTCACCCCAGCGGGCATCGAACGTCGCAACGAGTGCGGCAGCGTCGACCAGTGTGTTGAACTCGCGCCGCCTCATCTAGCGTCGCTCAAAGATTCAAGAGTAGGCCATGCGGCTCAAACCATAGCACATCGGGGCATGGCGGTATGGGGTGGTGGATGGGGAGCTAAATGATGAGAAGTGCAATCAACTATTCTGCGCTCCGTATGTCTCCTTCGGGTCGATACTGTTGAAAAAGTCTCCGTAAATTTTCTGTGGAATTGAATTTTGAAACGATCGAATCCACGTGAATGGTTTTTTGAATCAAGATTGCGTCCCGGTGCATGATCTTGAATCAATGTTTCCCGGGACCTCCCTCAAAA
>JAYUHJ010000097.1:0-5461 GCA_043767065.1 Hyphomicrobiales bacterium
CTAAATTTGCCGGTCGGTCTCCGCCGCGGCCTCCGCTGCCGCCTCTTTGGCGGCCGGAGGGCGGCGCGTGAGCGCCGAGCCTGCGTCCTTCGGCAGCCAGAGCACGAACAGGATGCACGAGAGCGAAATCGCGCCCACGATCAGGAACGCGATCTGGAAGTCCGAAACCAGGATCGCGCTCCCGCCGCGGCTATAGCGCAGCGTCTCCAGCACGAGCGCGGCGACCGTGACTCCGGCCGAGATCGAGAGCTGTTGCGCGACGCTGGTGAAGCTGGTGGCCTGGCTCATCGACTTCGCTTCGAGGTCGGCATAGGCCAGCGAATTCATGCTGGTGAACTGCAGCGAGCGGAAGAAGCCGCCGACCAGGAGCATCGCGATGATGAACGTATGCGACACGCCGGGCACGAACAGCGCGCAGGCGGCGAGCATGCCGGCCGCGATCGCCGCGTTGTAAACGACCACGCGCTTGATGCCGAAGCGGCGCAGAATCGGCGCCGCGGTCGCGCGCATCAGGATCGCGCCGATGGCGCCGGCGAACGTGAGCGCGCCGGACGCGAACGCGGTCAGCCCGAAGCCGAGCTGAAACAGCAGCGGCAGCAGAAAAACCATCGCGCCGATGCCGATGCGGAACAGCGATCCGCCGATGATGCTGGCGCGGAACGTGGGAACGGACAGCAGCTTCAGGTCGAGCACCGGCGCGCGCGTCACCCGCGCGTGGCGCACATAGGCATAGACGAGGACCGATCCGGCCACGAGCAGCGCGACGGCGACCGCGAGCGGCAGCAGACTCTGGCCGATGGTAGTGAGTCCGAAGGCGATCCCCCCGAGCCCAAGTCCGAGCAGCACCAGCCCCAAGAGATCGAGCGGCGGCGGGTGCGCCTCCTTGAAATTTTCGATGTAGCGGCTCGCCAGCAACACCCCGATGATGCCGATCGGGATATTGATCCAGAAAATCCAGCGCCAGTGGAAATAGGTGGTGATGAAACCGCCGAGCGGCGGGCCGATCAGCGGCCCCATGAGCGCGGGCACCACGAGCCAGGCGAGCGCGGATACTAATTCATGTTTCGGCACTGTGCGCACGATCACCAGTCGTCCGACCGGCACCATCATCGCGCCGCCCAGGCCCTGCAGCATCCGGAACAGCACGAAATCCAGCAGCGATTGCGAGAAGCCGCAGGCCACCGAGCCCAGCGTGAACACGACGATGGCGGCGCGAAATACGGTGCGCGCGCCAAAGCGGTCCGCCATCCAGCCCGATACCGGGATGAAGACGGCGAGCGACAGCAGATACGACGTCAGCGCCAGTTTCAGCGCGATCGGGTCTTCCTTGAGGTCGGCGGCGATCGCCGGCAGCGACGTGGTGATCACCGTCGCGTCGATGTTCTCCATGAACAGCGCGCTGGCGACGATGAGCGGGGCGACGGCGTATTTGGGGATCATGAGCGCGAGTCGGCGGGTGCGAAGTCATAGCGCCGGGCGCGGGCGCCGTCGATGACCTTGCGCGTCACCCTACCTTGGTGAAGTCCGGCGGCCGCCGCTCGGTGAAGGCGCGGAACGCTTCGGCTGCCTCAGGGCTCTTCAGCCGCGCGGCGAACTCAGCGCCCTCGCGCTCCATGACGGCGACGATGGCGACGGCGTCGCGCATCAATTGCTTCGTGGCCTTGAGCGCACCGGCCGGCTTGGTCGCCAGTGCACGGGCCGCTTCCATGGCGCGCTTCTGAACTTCGCCTGCGGAAACCGCCAGGGTGGCGATCCCGATCTGCACCGCCGTCTTGCCGTCGACCGGCTGGCCGAGCGCGAACATGGCGTAGGCCCGCGCATAGCCGATGCGGGCCGGCATCAGCCAGGTCGAGGCCGCTTCCGGCACCAGCGCGAGATTGACGAACGGTGTCGTGAGCTGGGCGTCCTCGGCGATCACCACCACGTCGCAGTGGAGCAGCATGGTGGTGCCGACGCCGACCGCGCGGCCCTGCACCGCGGCGACATAGGGCTTGGTCGCATGCGCCAGCGCCTGCAGGAAGGGGCTCGCGCCCAGGCCCTCGCGCGGCTTGGCCCCGGTGGCAGCCGCGGCGAAATCCATGATGTCGTTGCCGGCCGTGAACATATCGCCCTCGGCCTGGAACAGGACCACGCGCACGGCCGGATCGGTCTCCGCGCGCTTCATCTCCCGCACCAGCACCTCGTACATGGCGTTGGTCAGCGCGTTCTTCTTCTCCGGCCGCGCCAGGGTGAGCGTGAGAACGCCGGAATCGAGTGCAACGCGGACATGTTCGGTCATGGCTATCTCTTCTGGCTGGGCGGACAGGCCAGCATAGCCCTATTTGAGCCGCCGGCTGAATGCCCGGGCCGGGCAGCCGATGAGTCTATTGATCGTCCGCTTTGTGCCAACAGCTGAAATCACAATTGATTCAGCCGGAGGGATTCGAACCCTCACGGGTTTCTGAGGCTTCATTCGGGAACGCCGGACTTGCGCAAATCGCCGGTGATGCCGGCCAGGACATCCACATTGCGATAGGGCTGCGAGGCCATCCATCGTCCAAGTGTGAGGTTCGCATCGAGAACGTGCGCATCGCGCACCACACGACGCGCATCGGCGAGCCAGCCGCTGCGCACGAGCGCGCTGGCGAGAATAAGGCGCCCCGGTATCGCTGACGGCGCGATGCGCGGAACCTCCCGGGCGGCGATGATCGCAAGATCGAGCAGTCCCGTGTCGCGGTAAGCAGCCGCGAGAATCTCCACAAACCACGGCGGATAAACGGGCATGTATCGAATCGCACGCTTGGCGTGAGAAATGGCCTTCTGCGGTTCACCGCAATACAGCAGTACGTTCGCAAGAAAGCCGTTGGCGTTGGAACAGTTGGGACGAATGATCAGCGCTTCGTACGCGGTCACTAGCGCCTCATCAAACCGCCCTTGCAACAGTCGAACATTGCCCAAGACCGTATGAGCCTGCCCATCAGCATCATCCATGGCGGCTGCGCGCTCGGCCCAAATTCCTGCTAGCTCGCGCGCCTGAGCAGGATCGGCAGCCCAGCCTCGGGTTGATTCGAACCACAGGCACAGGGCGGTCCAGGTCGCGCCGTAGGGTGAATCCGGTACTAAGTCTACCACGCGAGCGAAGAAGGCGCGGGCATTTGCCATCGACTCCGCATTCATACGGAAGAAAGCTTGAACTCCTCGACAGAAAAACTCGCGCGCTTCGGGATCGGTTATGCATTTGTGCCAGATACGCGCCTGCTCGCCACTCGCGAGCTTCACGTCGAGAGCAGTCACGATGTGAGCAGTGATTTCGTCCTGCAGCGCGAAATTGTGGTCGAGAACGCGATCGTAGCTTTCCGACCACAGCACGGTACCTGCGATCGCATCCGTGAGCTGCACGTTGACGCGCACCCGGTCGCCTGATCGCTGCACCCCGCCTTCGAGCACATAACGCACGCCGGCCCGCGCTCCGGCGTCCACAGCGGGCCAGCCGCGCATGGCATTGGCGCTTCCTGCGCCCAAGAGGAAGACACCGGACATCTTTATGAGCGCATTCTGAATATCGATACGCAAGCCCTGAGCGAGGGCTTCGCTTTGTTCCTGGTCGTCGCCCAAGGACTTGAACGGCAGGAGCATAATCGATGGCCGATTGGGCAACGCCAAATCGAGCGACTGAAGCTGGACCGGAAGACCCTTCGGTGGCGCAGAAATGTCGCCGCCGGCTAGTTCATAGTCGTTTAATTCGGCTTTCATTGTCGCAAGAGGTAGATCGATCGGTAATGCCGCATGGACGCTTTCGCTCAACCGGATAGCGTTGGGATACCCGCGAAGGACGAGTGCCGCGGCAAGTTCCACGGGCTGTCCCCCGGGACCTTCAGCACCTTCATGTAGATCACCGCTCGCGACGCCGAAGCGATAATGCACGCGGCTGTCCGCCGGAAGATTGCGGTTCAGTTCTATAAGCGCATCGCGCGTGTCGCGTGCCGCTGACACACCCGCGGTCACGTCCGTGAAAACCGCAATCACAGTATCCGCCGGAGTTGGAATGATCCGCGCACCGCGACCTTCCAAGTTCGAGATGACCAGTTCGCGGCTGTTGTTTATAGCACTGCGCGCCGTGCCCTCATCTTCCCCCATCAGCACGCATGAGCCGTGGGCCTCTGCGCGCACCACCACTGAAGGTTGGCTGCTCGATACGGACTCGGACTGCTTCAGATCGGACCGATCCTCGATCACCTCACCGACAAACCTGATGCCTTTACGGGGCAACGTTCGTATCAAGTGCTGCGATTTCCCGCTGTCACCGATCGCAGTTCGCGCCGCATTGATCCGCGTGGTGAGCGCCGATTCGGAAACGATTCGACCGCCCCAGACGGCGTTGATCAGATCGTCCTTGGTGACAACCCGACTACGATTCTCGACCAGATACAGGATGAGATCGAAGACCTGTGGCTCGACCGAAATGAGCGTAGTGCCGCGGCGAAGTTCGCGGCGGTCGGTATCAAGAATGCAATCATTGAACCGATAGTTCAATCGTCACACTCCCGTAGAAGCTTGCGTCCTATGACGGTACGAACCCCCGCGTGTCCAGTTCACAAGGCGATCTTAAGGAAAAGACAAGGTTATCGTAAAGCGGCGAACGTGGCTCCGAGGCATGCTTCCCACGATCCGAGGTGCTCGGATCGGCACGCGCCACGGCGCGGCGGAAGCAGAGCCATGCAAGTCGTGCTGACTGTGCTCGTGACTTGGCTTTCGGCCAATTTCGGCCTGCCGGAAATCTATGAGCTTCCCCGAATCGAGATCGTATCGCCGGCGAAGATGGCGGAGGTACGCTACAGCCGCTTGGGAGCGAGACTGCCGGACCGAGTCGCAGCCGAGGCTGGACGGTTGGCGTCGCCCGAGGTCGGCCATGACGTGTTCGCGATCTACGACGACCTGAGCCGGACGATCTATCTGCCGGAAAAGTGGACGGGCAAAACGCCAGCCGAGGTCTCCTTGCTCGTTCACGAATTGGTTCACCACCTGCAGAATGCCGGCGGGCTGAAATACGATTGTGTGGAAGCCCGTGAAAAGCCCGCCTATCAGGCACAAGCCGGCTGGCTGGAACTGTTTGGGAAGAACCTTGCGGACGAATTCGATCTCGACCCGATGACCGTGTTGGTTCGGACGAACTGCACTCGCTAAGGCGACGTTCAGCCTGATGGCGCTTGGGCTGGTCCGGCCCCTCGGGTTTGTCCGAGGGGCCTTCCGCATTGGACCGCGTTCGGCCGATTATTATGGGAAAGCGCTAGCGTTCCGTAACAACGCAGGGTGTGTGTGGCGAGCCATGATAGCCCGCCACGTCATGCATCGCCCACGGCCGAGATGGGTCGATGCTGTTGAAAAAGGATTTTAAGGGAATCGCGGAGCAATATTGATTCAAAATGATCATCGAACGCGCAAGATCGATTCAAAAATCCATTTACTCGGATTCGATTGTTTC
>JAYUHJ010000098.1:0-2302 GCA_043767065.1 Hyphomicrobiales bacterium
TGAACGCGCTCTCCGAATTTTTTTGAGACGTCATGCCCGGCCTTGTGCCGGGCATCCACGTTTTTAGGCCTAACAGAAATTGAAGACGTGGATGGCAACGGAACTCGGGCTTGTCCGAGTTCCGTAATATTGAACGCCGCAAGTCGGGTAAACCCGACTTGCGGTGACAAGCCCGGCCATGACGATTTCGGTTTTGCAATTCTCTAGACCGGCGGCGTGCCGTTCAGCGCCAGCACCTGACCCGCGAGATAAAGCGAGCCGGTGATCAGCACCCGCGGCGGCATTTCGAGCGCCAGTGCCTGAACGCGGTCGAGTGCGGCTTCCACGCTCGGCGCGGTTTCCGCCATCAGGCCGGCGCGGGCGGCGGAGGCCGCCACCTGCTCGGGCGTGCGAGCGGTTTCGGCCGGGACCGGCACCGCGAACACGTGGCGCGCGAGATCGGAAAAGCAGGCGAGGAAGCCATCGGCGTCCTTGGTCGAAAGCAGGCCCGCGATCAATACTAGCGGACGCGGGACTTTTTCCTCAAGTTCTCCGAGTGCGGCGGCGACTGCCGCGCCGCCGGCGACATTGTGGCCGCCGTCGAGCCACAATTCAGAGCCTTCGGGAAGCCGTGCAGCAAGGCGGCCATGACCCAAGCGCTGCATGCGCGCCGGCCAGTCGACGCGGATCATGCCCGCTTCAATCGCGGCAGATGGAACCGCGAATGCGTTGGCTGCGCGCAGTGCGGCGATCGCGGCCCCGGCGTTCTCGATCTGATGAGCGCCGACCAGGCGCGGGCGCGGCAGGTCGAGCAGGCCCGCTTCATCCGAATAGACCAGCCGGCCGCGCTCCTCATAGGCCTGCCAGTGCTCGCCCGAGACGAAGAGCCTGGCGCCGACGCGCGCCGCCTCCCGCTCGATCACCTCGAGCGCGTCCCGCTCCTGGTGCGCGACGACCGCGGGCGCGCCGGATTTCAGAATTCCCGCCTTCTCGGCGGCGATCCCCTTGAGCGTCGGCCCCAGAAAATCCGTGTGGTCGATCGAGACCGGCATGATGAGGCTCACGAGCGGACGCTCGATCACGTTGGTGGCGTCCAGTCTGCCGCCGAGGCCGACTTCCAGCAGCAGCACGTCGGCGGGATGGCGCGAAAAGAGCAGAAACGCCGCCGCGGTCGTGATCTCGAAAAACGTGATCGAATCCTCGGCGTTGGCGCGCTCGCATTCGATCAGCGCATCGGCCAGCGCCTCGTCGCCGACCAGACGGCCCGCGCCCCGGTGCGCCAGGCGAAAACGCTCGTTGAAGCGCACCAGATTGGGCGAGGTATAGACATGAACGCCGTGGCCGGCGGTTTCCAGCATCGCGCGCATGAAGGCGATGGCCGAGCCCTTGCCGTTGGTGCCGGCGACGTGGATGACCGGCGGCAGTTTGCGCTCGGGATTGCCGAGGCGGGCCAACAAGCGCTCCAGCCGGCCGAGCGAAAGATCGATCCGCTTCGGGTGCAGCCGCCCCAGCCGCGCGATGACGGCCTCGGTGGCCTCCCGGGCGCGCGCCGTGCCCGCGCTCATGACGCCTCCACCGGCGCCCCTGCGGGCACCGGCAGCGAGCGGGCGGCCGCGGGCGCCTTGGTCATGAGCCGGCACAGGCGCGAGATCGTCGCCCGCAGCTCACGCCGATGCACCACCATGTCCACCATGCCGTGGTCGCGCAGGTATTCGGCGCGCTGGAAGCCTTCCGGCAGCTTCTCGCGGATGGTCTGCTCGATCACACGCGGCCCAGCGAAGCCGACGAGCGCGCCGGGCTCGGCGATCTGCACGTCGCCGAGCATGGCGTAGGAGGCGGTGACGCCGCCGGTCGTCGGGTTGGTGAGCACGACGATGTAGGGCTGCTTCGCCTCGCGCAGATTGAGCACCGCGACGGTGGTGCGCGGGAGCTGCATCAACGAGAGAATTCCCTCCTGCATGCGTGCGCCGCCAGAGGCCGCGAACAGAATGCACGGCGTGCTCTTCTCGGCCGCGGTGTCGAGCGCCTTGATGATCGCCTCGGCCGCGGCCATGCCGAGCGAGCCGCCCATGAAATCGAAATCCTGCACGGCGATGACGACCGGCAGGCCGTCGAGCTTGCCGAAGCCGACTTTCACCGCGTCGTTGAGGCCGGTCTTGGTGCGGGCGTCTTTCAGACGATCGACATAGCGACGCTCGTCGCGGAACTTGAGCGGATCGACCGGCACCTGCGGCAGTTGCACGTCGAACCAGGTCTCGCCGTCGAACATGGACTTGAGGCGGGCCGCCGCGCTCATGCGCATGTGGTAGTTCGAGCCGGGGAT
>JAYUHJ010000099.1:0-13029 GCA_043767065.1 Hyphomicrobiales bacterium
CGCTTGCCGACTCGACGGCGGTGGATCTCGAACATCTCGACAGCAGCGGGATCGTGACCGCGCCGATGCACGGCAAGGTACTCAGCCTCGAAGTGGCGAAGGGAGAAGCGGTGAAGAAGGGCCAGCGGCTCCTGGTGTTAGAGGCGATGAAGATGGAGCACGTGCTTACGGCGCCGGTCGACGGCAAGATCGCGGAGCTTTTGGTGCGGGTCGGCGATCAGGTGGCGGAACGCGCCAAGCTCCTGGTGATCACGCCTGCGGAACCGGAAGGCGCGAAATGACGCTCCACCTCATCAAGCTCTGCGTCGGCTGCGACTCGATCCGGGATCTTGAGGAATGGATTGCGGAAAAGCTCGCGGAGAAGCGGAAAAAGAAGCAGCCGCTCGAGCATATTCATCGCACCCGCATGATGCCGACGCGGAAAGACGAGCTGGTGGACGGCGGTTCGCTCTATTGGGTGATCCGCGGCCAGGTCGCCTGCCGGCAGAAGATTCTCGACATCCGGCCATACACCGACAAGGAAGGCATCAAGCGCTGCAGGGTCGTGCTCGAGCCGAAGGTCATTCCGGTGACGCCGCGGCCGTCGCGGCCGTTTCAGGGCTGGCGCTATCTGCGCGCCAAGGACGCGCCTGCCGATCTCAGGCGCGGCAGCAAGGGCACGGCGAATTTGCCCGAAGAGTTGCGGCGGGAGCTGCGTGAACTCGGGCTGCTCTGATCTAATGCTCTGTCAGACCCCGATATTGTCGATGAGCCGCGTGGTGCCGAGCTTGGCCGCCACCAGAAGGCGGATCGGTCCTTCCTTGGTGGAAGCGATCGGCGCCAGCGTTTCCGCATGGCGCGCCTCGAGATAGTCGAGCGCGAAGCCGGCATCCGCGATCCGCTTGCGTCCGCGCGCGAGCACGGTTTCCACCGGCTCGCCGGCCTTGATCGCCTTGGCGCTCTCCGTAAGCACGCGGTGCAGCACGGGGGCGTGCTTGCGTTCCTCGGCCGACAGATACGCATTGCGGGAGGAGAGGGCCAAGCCGTCTTTTTCGCGCACGGTGCGCGCGCCGACGATCTTGACCGGAAGGTCGAGATCGCGCGCCAGCCGCGTGACCACCTGGAGCTGCTGGTAGTCCTTCTGGCCGAACATCGCGAAATCCGGGCCGGCTTCGATCAGGAGCTTGGCTACGACGGTTGCGACGCCTGCGAAGAAATGCGGCCGGAACTTGTCCTCGAGGCCGGCCTTGGCCGGGCCCGCGGGCTCGATCCGCATGGCGAAGCCGCCGGGATAGACCTCGGTCACGGTCGGGGCGAACACCAGATCCACCTTTTCCGCCTTGAGCTTGGCGATATCGGCCTTCCAGGTGCGCGGATAGGTGCCGAAGTCCTCGTGCGGGGCGAATTGCGCGGGATTTACGAAAATCGAGACGACCACCCGGTCCGCCCGGCGGCGGGCCAGGCGGACGAGCGAAATGTGTCCTTCGTGCAACGCCCCCATGGTGGGGACGAGCGCGATCTTGGCGCTGCGCTCGCGCCAACTGGCAACGGCGGTACGCAACGCCTTGATCTTGCGGACGATCTGCGGGCGGCTCATTCCTCACCCAGCTCAACGCGCGGGCGCGGAACCTAGCAGAGGCGGCGCGGACCGGCCACGGGGAGCCGGACGCTGGCCGGATCGAAAAATAATTTGCATCCGCAGGGCCGCCAGCGCTTGACGGTTCGCCTCCGGGATTCGCACTATTGCGCCAGTGGGGTTGGCCCGCGCGTAGGTTTCGGGTCGCATGCGTTACGAGAGTCCAGCAGTGGGTACGAACGGTGCGTCGCGCGGAGCGCGCTCCGCACACGTTGTCGTCATCGCCAACGAAAAGGGCGGATCGGGCAAGACTACGACGTCAATGCACGTCGTGGTCGCGCTCTTGAAAGCCGGCCAAAAGGTCGCCTCGATCGACGTCGATAGCCGCCAGCGCAGCCTCACGCGCTATGTCGCCAACCGCCGTCTGTGGGCCAGGAAGTGCGGCGTGCCGCTCGAATTGCCCGATCATCACGCGGTCGACCGCGCCAACGGGCGCAACCTCGACGAGAACGAGGCCGCCGAGTTTGCGGCGTTCGCCGCCGCGATCACCGCGGTCGAACACAGCCACGATTTCGTCGTGATCGACACGCCGGCAACCGACAGCCACCTGATGCGGCTCGCCCACGCCATGGCCGACACGCTGGTGACGCCGTTGAACGACAGCTTCGTCGATTTCGACGTGCTCGCGCACATCGATCCGGAGAGCTACGAGATCACCGACACCAACCACTACGCTGACGTCGTCACCGAGGCGCGGCGCCAGCGCCGCATCATCGAGGAGGCGGCCGCCGACTGGATCGTGGTCAGGAATCGCGTCGGACAATTCGAGACGAAAAACGGGCGCAACATGCAGGAAGGCCTGCTGAGCCTCGGGCGCAAGCTCGGATTTCGGCTGTCCGACGGATTCTCCGAGCGGGTGGTCTATCGCGAGCTGTTTCCGCGCGGGCTGACGGTGCTCGATACGCTCAACGAAACCACGCTAGGACAGAAGCCGTCGCTCGCCCATCAGGCGGCGCGGCAGGAAGTGCGCGTCCTGATCGATGCGCTCCGGCTGCCGATCGACGAGCGCGGCCGCCGGCGCGCGGCGGCACGGGCCGAATGGCAGCGCAATTCCGGCCAGCCGCTCGATACCGGCGAATTCATCGCCGAGTAAGCCTTACGGCCGAAGGCCGCTTGCGCAACACCAAAAGACTCCCGATCTGAACTAGAATGGCGCGGGCGACCGCGTCCGGAGGCCCTATGGCCGAAGACCGCAAGGATATTCGTACGCCGGCGCCGGCAGGCAAGGATGCCCGTCCGGCCGCCTCGGCGCGTCCGGAGATCGATGCCTTCCTCGCGCAGGCGCGCTCGCTCGGGCCGCGCGCGGACGGCAAGCGCGGCCGGCTGGTGTTCGCGCTCGATGCCACCATGAGCCGCCAACCGACCTGGGATCTGGCCTGCAAGCTGCAGGCCGAGATGTTCGAGGAGACGGCGGCGATCGGCGGGCTCGACGTGCAGCTCGTGTTCTATCGCGGCATTTCCGAATGCGCCGCTTCCGCCTGGGTTTCGGACCCGGCGCGCCTAGCGTCGCTCATGGAGAGGATCGATTGCCGTGGCGGCCATACCCAGATCGGCCGGGTGCTTTCGCACGTGCGCAAGGAGAGCAAGCGCGAGCGGGTCGATGCCTTCGTGTTCGTGGGCGACGCGATGGAGGAGAAGGTCGACGATCTCTGCGCCATCGCCGGCGAGCTCGGCCTGCTCGGTGTTCCGGCCTTCATGTTCCAGGAGAATCGCGACGGGATCGCCGAACAGGCGTTCCGCGAGATCGCGCGGCTGACCAAGGGCGCCTGGTGTCCGTTCGACGCGGGTGCCGCCGCCCAATTGAAGGAACTGCTCCGGGCCGCCGCTGCTTATGCGGCCGGCGGGCGCGTGGCGCTCGCGGACCTCTCCAAGCGCGCAGGCGGTAAGGGCGCGGTGCGTTTGCTCGGCCAGATGCGCTGACCAATGACGCTACTTCTCGGCATCGCGGCACTCTCGCTCGTCCTGTTCGCGGCCTGGACGTTCCTGCGCGCGGACCCGCAAGTGCTTGCGAAGCGTCTGCAGATGGGCGCCGGAGTCGTCCTGATGCTGGTCGCCGGATATCTCGGGGTCACCGGGCGACTGGTCGCCGCGATACCGCTTGGGATGTTCGCCGCAGGACTGCTCGGCTGGCTGCCGCGGCCGGCGAGCATCGGCGCGCGCATGCGCAAGACGCCGGGTCAGGTTTCCCGCGTGCGTGCTTCGGCGGTCGAGATGGAGCTCGACCACGATACCGGAGATATGCGCGGTAAGATTCTCACTGGCAAATATCAGGACGTGCCGCTCGATGCGCTCGACCGCGCCGCGCTCATCGGTCTGCTCGGCGAGGTGGACGCCGAGAGCCGTGCACTAATCGAAGCTTATCTGGACCGCCGGGACGCCGGATGGCGAGAAGACGTCGAGAAAGATCCGGGTGCGCGGAGCGCCGAGCCGCCGAGCCATGGCCCGATGACCGAGGAAGAGGCGTACCAGATCCTGGGGCTTGAACCGGGAGCCGAGAACTTCCAGATCCGCCGGGCGCACCGGACGTTGATGAAGAAGCTCCACCCCGACCAGGGGGGCTCCAACTACCTCGCGGCCCGCGTCAACCAGGCCAAGGATATTCTGCTTCGTCGCCATCGTTGAACTCCGAACTTCACGCACGTGTTGGCGGCGCCTCTCCATCCGGTCGTTGCCGGTCAGTTTTTCGTCGCCAGGCAGGCGATGTCGCTCTTCTTGAGCAGCTCGCAGGCGCGCCGGGCGCCGGCCTCGTCGAGGCCGGCGAAACGCGCGCGGAACAAGGTGCTCGAGCCTTTGACGGTTCTTTCGGTATAGGGCGCGGCCTTTGCGAGCTGCGCGACGAGCTTGCCGCGCGTTGCGTCGATGCGTTCGCGCGCCTGGCGCTCGTCGGGGAAGGCGCCGACCTGGATCAGCCAGCCGCCGCGGACGTTGGCCGGAGCGCTGGTCGGGATCGAGCGCGCGAGCGGGGCGCTTGCAGGCGCGGGCGTGATGCTGACGGGTGTGGCCGGCGGTGAAGGCGGCGGAACGACAGCGTTTGCGATGGGCGTTGCCGGAGCGGAGGTCTCGACGACCGCGGGGGCCGGCATTACGGGCACGACGATTCCCTGCCGCTCGGCCGTGGGCTGCGGACCGACAGTCCATTGCTGGACGATGGCGCCGGCCGGCGTCATGAGCGAGGTCGCGGGAACTACGCCAAGCGTGCCGGGCTTGACCATCGCCGGCACCGCGGGCTCGCCGCTCTTGCCGACGACAAAAGTCTTCACCGGCGTCGGCCGGATCGGCTCCTCGGAGCCGGGGCTCGGTGCGGTAGCGGAGGCCGGGGCGATTTCGACGGGCACGGACGACGCGACGCGCATTGGCCGGGCCGGCGCAGCCTCCGGCGTCTCGACGACGCGCGGCGCGGTACGAGCGCCGGTGGACGCGCGCGCAAGGTTCGCCCGGATCAGCTCGCGCATGCGCGCATCGCGGGCGGCCGCGGTGTTGCCGCCGAGCACGACGGCGACGACGTGGCGCTCGTTGGCGCGTACGCTGGAAACGAGGTTGAAGCCGGATGCGCGCGTATAGCCGGTCTTGATGCCGTCGAGGCCGTCGATCTTGCCGAGCAACTTGTTGTGGTTGCGGATGCCGACGCCCTGCCACTCGAAGCTCTTGATCGCGAAATAGCGATAGTGGCGCGGAAAGCGATCCTGGATGGCGCGGCCGAGAATGGCAAAGTCGCGGGCGGTGGTGACCTGCAGGGCGTCCGGGAGGCCGGACGCGTTCCTGAAGGTCGTGCGCTGCATGCCGAGCGCGCGTGCCTTCTTCGTCATGAGCTGGGCGAAATTCTCTTCACTGCCGCCGATGGCTTCGGCGATCGTGACCGCCACGTCGTTGGCGGAACGGGTGACCAGCGCCTTGATCGCGTTTTCGACGGCGATGGTGTCGTCCTCGTCGAGGCCGAGCTTGGAGGGCACCTGTCCTGCGGCGCGGGCGGAAACGTTCAGTTTGGAATCGAGCTTGAGCTTGCCCGCCTCGATCTGCTCGAACAGGAGATAGAGCGTCATGATCTTGGTGAGCGAGGCCGGGTGGCGGACCGCGTCCGCCTTGGTCTCGTGCAGCACCTTGCCGGTCTTGGCATCGACGACGATGGCCGAGTAGCCAGTGTGCCAGCCATGGGCCGGCGCGCGCTTGCGCGGGCGAGCTTCGGCGGGCGAGGCGAGCAGGGCTGCTACGACAAGGGTCGCGACCAGCGCGAAGGCCCTACGGGCGCGGCGAGGCCTTTCAATACGCAAACGCAACATCGAACTGACCCGTCCCTCTACCCGTCCCTTGGCAGCGCTCCGTAGGCACCAAGGTACGAAGAACGCAGTTAGAAAACGGTAAACTCGCCGGTGCTTAAAAAGCCTTGCCGGAGAAAGGCTTGGAAAGACTGCTTGTGCAATGCAATATTTTCTTGACTTCTATGTTGCAGTGCACTATTTAGGCAATAGAGCGTCGCTAGAAGCGCCGCTCGTCAAACCCAAGACGAGGCATCGTCCCGGCCATACGCCGCGGCACGATAGAGGAAACTCCAATGTTCGAGAATTTCGAGACGATCCAGAAGCTGAGCAAGGACAATGCGGACGTCGCGCTGAAGAGCTTCGGTGCGGTGTCGAAGGGCGTACAGGCGATCGCAGTCGAGTTCGCCGATTATTCCAAGAAATCGTTCGAGATCGGCACGTCGGCCTTCGAAAAGCTGGCCGGTGCCAAGTCGCTCGACAAAGCGATCGAAGTGCAGACCGACTATTTCAAGACCGCCTACGAAGGCTTCGTCGCCGAGGCGACCAAGATCGGCGAGCTCTATGCCGATCTCGCCAAGGAGACCTACAAGCCGCTCGAAGGCGCGATCTCCAAGATTAACTCCGCCAAGTAATCGCGCAACTTCATCGCGTGAATACGAAAAAAGCCCGGCCGCATGGCCGGGCTTTTGGTTTTTTGGAAGGCCGCTGAGGAGAGCAACCGCCGCCTTATTGCGAGAGATGCATATCGGCGAGCTCGGTTGCGATCTGTTGAAACGTCGTGACGATCTGTGACCCCGACGTCAGCATGAAGAACTTGTTCGAATCGGTCGCGCAGTTCTTCAGCACAGTGGAGGTCGGATCGCCGTCGGTATTCACCTGTACCGTGTAGACGATGACGCCTGTTGCCTTGACGTTGTTGCAGGTAAGCGCCTGCCGCGCATCGATCGACGCCGCGGATGTGTACCAGCGGTCTTGTGTGTTCAGGCCGTCACTCAGCAAGACAATGGCCTGCTTGTACGTGTAAGAGGGATCGGCCGGCGGAATGGTGAAGGGCGCGCTCGTCAGAGTCTGCCAACCCCATGCCAACCCGATCGCCTGGTTGGTGTTGCCGGCCGGCACCAGGGCGTCGATCTTGTTGGTCAGCGCGGTCCAGTCGTAGCTCAGGCCCATGACCTGCGTCGGGCAAGAGGAATATTGCTCGGCCGGGAACAGCGTGCCGGGGGCCGAGGGTGCCGTATTCTTCGTGTCGTAATCGGCGGTCCCCACCGGGTCCTTATTGCGGTCGGTCATGCAGCCATTCCAGGTGCTGCGGGCTGTCGCTGCAGGGGTGCCTGCAGGGCGCCAAGTGTGCTGCCTGCAGACCCTGCTGCTGCCGCTGCCTCCGCAGAAGCAGTCGCTCGCCGATCCGCAGCTCGCGCTCGAACCGGTTGAAATCGTCACGCTTCGATAGCAGCCATTGTAGTAGATTCCAACTTTGGCCGCGACCCTCGCACCGTTATCGAGGCCCGGACAGATGTAGCCGCTAAAGGTGCCGCTCGAAGGAATGGTAGTCGTCGTCGAGCTGCCGGTCGTCGGGGTGCTGGCGCAGCGGAAACCGTGGCTCGAATTGGTGAAGGGACAGGTGGAGCCCGGCCCGGTCTGGGCCCAGGTAGTCCGGTTGGCGCTGCTGGCGAGCCAAGTAGCCATGTATGGCGGCGGAGCCTCCCATTCCGTAAAGTCGACCCAGTTCGCGTTGAAGTTCGAAGTCGCGACGGCGACGTCCTTGCTGAACGGCACGATCGACACATAAACGTCGCCATTCACGACGGCGGCGGCTTTGAGCTGATTCAACAGGTTCTTGGTCGCGGTCTTGAGCGCCGGCATCTTCCCGGCGCTCGACATCGATCCAGTTACGTCGAGCACCAGCGCAATGCGCAACCGCGTGTTGCCCCATTTCACTTGGGCCTTGGCGCTGACCGGAAAGGCGGAGGTGCCGAGCACGCTGATGAGCTCCGGCTGATAGATGCCGTGAGCCTCTACATTGAGCTTGCCGGTCGTCCCGCTGATGGTCAGCGTAACATTCGTAAGCGGGGTCGGGCCCATATTGGCTTGGAACCACTCCTTGCCGCGGGCATCGAGCTCGGTCTGCGTGGCCGGCATGATCTTGGCCAGAGCAAGGGCGGTGGCATCGACCGCAGCCTGCATGCTCACGCGCTGCGCGCTCGCCATGCTGTAATCGACCGCGGCGCCCATGGCGCCGATTACCGGCACGACGGCAATCGCGAACAGAATGGCGACGTTGCCCTTCGGATCGGAGAAAAAACGGCGCAAAAAGCCGCGCATGACCTGAACTCCCTGTTTGGGTGACAGGATGCGCGATCTTCCTTGCGTGAATATTGATTCGATCTTGGACTTGCCTGTTTACCCGAAGGAAACCGGCGAGGTGGTTAACGAATGCTCTCCTAACTCCTTCGAATTTAGAGGGTTCCAGCCTTATCATGCGTCCGAGGCAGAGCGGCAATCGGCCGCCCGAGACCGACGTTAACTCTTGAAGAAATCATCCGGGCGTATCGTTCACATCTATGAGGGGTTGTCATTCGAGCGCGTAGCAGAAAAAACCTAATGGAAGAACACAGGAGAGAATTGCGCAAGCGAGCGCTGATGGGGGCGAAAATCGCTTTCAAATATCACGGCGCAACGATCAATTGTGCGGTTCGCAATATCTCTTTGGGCGGCGCGTGTTTGGAAGTGGAAAGCCCGCTCGGCGTTCCCGATACCTTCGATCTTGTTCTTGAGCGCGATCAATCCAGCCGTTCTTGCCGCGTGGTATGGCGCTCCGAGAAACGGATCGGGGTAGCATTTCAGAGCTGACGTCGCCTTCGCTTCGATAGCGCAGGTTGGCGATCTGGCTGCCGATGGCGTTGAACGCTCTGGATAGCTTGGAGCCTCTGCTGCAGATCGTTGCATATGTTACGTGTTCTCCCCTGACGCTGTCAGAGGATAGTTTGTTATTTCGGGAAGCAAGACCGGGCAGTGACCGTCAGCGATGGCACGCCGAAATAGTCCGCAATAAAGATAAATGGATAACTTGCGCTGACTTGATTTCCACATGCTATATCGCTGACAGTGAAGATTGAAGGCGGCGGATTCAACCCATAGGATTGCTGTGCCGCATAATTTTGGATGGCCGTCGTGCTGCCACAGAGTGTCGCGTTTACTGTCGCGCATCGCGCGGCCGTTTCCGCACCGTGCTGCAATCCGGCTTGCGTCCAGAACAGGAGTCCGAATTCCATCATCCCGACGATCAACATGAAGAAAAGCGGCGCGGTCAGCCCGAATTCGATGGCTGTGCTGCCGCGAACGTCGGCGTAGGCCTGGGCGAGTGTCATCGAATCCTCACAGTGGATTGGCTCGCAAAGGTGAAACTATCGGGGATCAGCGGATAGGACAGAAGCGTGTTGTAGGTGCCCTGCGCCGAAACCGTGACGTAGGTACCAGCAACGAGTCCTCCAGCACATGTTGAATCGCAAACAGCAGTCGTGACGCCTGTGCTTGTGGGGCATCCACAGAATTGACTTGGCGCTGGCGTTGCCGCGACCCCCGAAAAGCTCGTAGCGTTTGTAACCGCGGCCATGATCGAGCTTGGACTATATCCGCGCAGCATCGCGTATTGAGCACCGGCCTGTGCGGCGTTTTGTACCTGCATCTTACGATAAAAGCCCATGCCATAGTCCGCCGCACCAACCATCAGGAGCAAAAGCATGGATGCCACGACGGCAAACTCGATTGCTGCCGCGCCCTTGCTGTGGTCGATAAATCGGCGAAGCGATTGCCGCATCAGATCTGTCACCAATTTTATGGATTGAACGTACATGGCGATGCCCACGTCATTCGACGAGCTTGGCGGTTACTGAACCAAGCGGCTTTGTCCCCTTGCCGCTGCAGTTGAGCGCAAACTTTGAATTGTCGCTGAACGTAATTGTACGAGCGATGAGCTGTGTGCAGCCGGTGCTGGTACTGCTCCCCCCAGCAAAACTCACGTCACCTTTCGGAACATAAATTGCGCCATCGATGACCTGTGTCGAGCCGCCGCTGAAACTGAATGCACGATCGTTGGGCATGTTTCGGTCGCCGAATAGCGCGATTCCGGCGGTCGGACCTGTCGTCGGCGCGGTGAGATTGACCGTCGCGCCGCCATTGATGGATGCAGTTGCATAATTGTTGCCAGTGCTCGATGTGAAAATGATGGTCACGCCATTGCCGGTCAAGGTGGTGCCGCCGTTGATAGCAAAGCTGCCCCGGTCCATGTAATAAATACCGGGGTTCATCGTGACGTTGGCGCCACCGTTGAGCCTGAATCCGTTGCAGTAGACTCCGGGGTTGATTGTCACCGTGCCAGTCGTGTGAAAGTTATTCTGGGTACAACCTGAGAAGGAAGGTATTGAGGTGCTGGCGTAAGGATCGCTGGCTGGCGGTTGCCCTGTGTGAACACCCTGGGTCGTTGTGAGGTTGGACGGCCCGCTTATGCCGCCGACGACCTCGACAGAGAGGGCCGTAATATGGCCCGAGCCGCCAACCGTGAGCGCACCGTTCGCATCGGCGGAATTATCGTACAGGCTGCAGCCGCTAAGAACGACCTGGGCGCCGCCTTGGGTCTTCGTAGCCGCCGCCGCTGTAGGGTGGAGCGAGAGAACGCAACCGAGGCCGCTATTGGTAGAAACGGCAACCGCGCGCGCAGAGATTGGCAACGCGTCCGAAGTCCAGAGGGCCGAGAAGAGTCGGATTTGAGGCTGCTGTACAATGACCTCGACTGCTCCTAACTGCGTCGTGTAGCTCCCGGACTGCGGCGGTCTATTTACAGCTACGGTGACGCCGTAAAGGCCATTGGTGAATCCATAGGAAGCCGATACCGCCTTTGCCTGTACAGGGACATCGGCGGTATTATTGAGAAAATAAGCAGTTGCTGCGCTAACGGCGCTGGAATCGGCCGCGGACTGCAGTGTTCGATGCTTGTTCAGCCAAAGTGCTACTTCAGTGCCAAGACCAACTGTTCCGATGAGAACCGGCATCACGAGAGCCGTGATTATGACGAATGCGCCGGATTGATCGCGCCGAAAGCGACGGAGAAGGAGTGCCAACGGAATAATGAGCTTGCCCTTCGTGTCGGACAAAAAGCGTCGCATGGCATTCTCCTCGGTTTTTCGTTCGCGGGAATCGGGGTCTTGTTCCCGATGCCGGCATGTCGGTGTCGGGGGGAGCATCGGGATCGCGGGTTAAGGTTGGAACTTTTCGGGTGCGAAAATTCACCTAATTGTTTATTGAAATAGTCCCGATCGACCCTACATCCGGGCCTTGCAGCACGGGCTTTGGCCGGGCTGGAAAGGCCTGATCCGCCAAACTAATATACCCGAGCCGCAGGCCGCCTTTGGCCTTGCGGCGGCCAGAACCCAAGGGGGGTGCGGCCCAAGTGGGACGGATCGAACGTCTAGCCATGCAAAACGATTGGCGCAGGCCCCGAATGGGTAATGACGACCGGCCGCGGCGCGACGAGGGTCTCGGCACAGCCGTCGTTACCCGGACCAAGGTGCAGACCAAACGGCCTGCGCTCTACCGGGTGTTGCTGCTCAACGACGACTACACGCCGATGGAGTTCGTGGTGCATGTGCTGGAGAAATTCTTCAACAAGGGCCGCGAGGACGCCACACGAATCATGCTCCATGTGCATCATCACGGGGTGGGGGAGTGCGGCGTTTTCACCTACGAAGTGGCGGAAACAAAGGTCACGCAGGTTATGGACTTCGCTCGCAAGCACCAGCATCCTCTGCAATGCGTGATGGAGAAGAAGTGACCCGGCCGGAATCGAACTGATGCCCAGTTTCTCGCGCAGCCTCGAGCAATCCCTGCACCGCGCGCTGGCGCTCGCCAATGAGCGCCATCACGAGTACGCGACGCTCGAGCACCTGTTGCTCGCCCTGCTCGACGATCAGGACGCGGCCGCGGTGTTGCGCGCCTGCAATGTCGATATCGAAAAGCTCAAGCGCAACCTCGTCGAATATATCGACGGCGAGCTCGACAATCTGGTCATGGAGGCCGATGAGGACTCCAAGCCGACCACCGGCTTCCAGCGCGTGATCCAGCGCGCGGTGATCCACGTGCAGTCCTCGGGCCGCGAGGAGGTGACCGGCGCGAACGTGCTGGTCGCGATCTTCGCCGAGCGCGAAAGCCATGCCGCGTATTTCCTGCAGGAGCAGGACATGACGCGCTACGACGCCGTGAACTACATCAGCCACGGTATCGCCAAGCGCCCCGGCATGTCCGATTCGAAGCCCGCGCGCGGCGTGGACGAAGAGACCGATACCAAGATCGGCGACGACGGAAAGAAGAAGACCGACGCGCTCGAGGCCTATTGCGTCAATCTCAACAAGAAGGCGCGCGACGGGAAAATCGACCCCTTGATCGGGCGCGATACCGAGATCAGCCGCACCATCCAGATTCTATGCCGCCGGCAAAAGAACAATCCGTTGTTCGTCGGCGAGCCGGGTGTCGGCAAGACCGCGATCGCCGAGGGGCTGGCGCGCCGGATCGTGCACGGCGATGTGCCGGAAGTTTTGAAGAGCTCCACCGTTTTCTCGCTCGATATGGGCTCGCTCTTGGCCGGCACGCGCTATCGCGGCGATTTCGAGGAACGCTTGAAGCAGGTCATCAAGGAACTCGAGGCCTATCCGAACTCGATCGTGTTCATCGACGAGATCCACACGGTGATCGGCGCCGGCGCCACCTCGGGCGGCGCGATGGATGCATCGAACTTGCTCAAGCCCGCTCTTGCGTCGGGCTCGCTGCGTTGCATCGGCTCCACGACGTACAAGGAATACCGGCAGTATTTCGAAAAGGACCGCGCGCTGGTGCGCCGGTTCCAGAAAATCGACATCAACGAGCCGTCGCCCGAGGATGCCGTCGAAATTCTCAAGGGGCTGAAGCCTTACTTCGAGGACTTTCACAAGCTCCGCTACACCAACGAGGCGATCAAGGGGGCGGTCGAGCTTTCGGTGCGCTACATCCATGACCGCAAGCTCCCGGACAAGGCGATCGACGTGATCGACGAGTCGGGCGCGGCGCAGATGCTGGTGTCCGAGGGCCGGCGCAAGAAGACGATCGGCATCAAGGAGATCGAGGCGACCG
>JAYUHJ010000100.1:0-2295 GCA_043767065.1 Hyphomicrobiales bacterium
GGCCGAGCATCAATCCTTCTATCGGCGCGTTTTCGGGCCTCGCGAGGTTTGCCCGCCGCGTCCTTATCCGTCGCTCAACAAGCCGATCAGCCTGATGATGACCCACAGCGATTCGGTGAGAGAGCAGATTGGGACGCGCTATCCTTTCTTCCGGGCCACTCAATTCGAGAAACGGATGTTGTTCGAGCGGCAGAAGTTGGCCGAGCGGGGTGACGCAGAAACACAGCGCACCGCGACCGCGACCGCAGCCTGAGGCCGGGTGCGCGATCCAAGACGGCTGGATATTCTCCTGAAATCTGGAACTTGACGGCCATCGCCTGATTGCGCTCGATTGCGCACCAACAAGAGACCGGGAGTGAACATGGGTACCAAGCTCAAGCTCAAGGCTGCGGATGGTTTCGAACTCGGCGCCTATCGTGCCGACCCGAAAGGCGCGCCCAAAGGCCGCGTCGTCGTCGTCCAGGAGATTTTCGGCGTCAACAACCACATCCGCTCGGTATGCGACCGGCTCGCGGAAGCGGGCTACACGGCGCTCGCGCCGGCGATCTTCGACCGCATCGTGCCTAATTTCGAAACCGGCTATTCGGATGCCGAGGTCGCCAAGGCCCGCGAGTACATCGCCAAGGTCGATTGGCCCAAGCTGATGCTCGACGTGAACGCGGCAATCGGAGCGCTGAAGAAGGAGGGCCCGGTCGCCATCATCGGCTTCTGCCTCGGCGGCACAGTAGCCTTCCTCGCCGCCACGCAGAGCGACGATCTCGTGGCCGCGGTCGCTTATTACGGCGGCATGGTCGCCAAGCACGCCGACAAGAAGCCAAAAGTTCCGGTGCAGATGCATTTTGGCGAGCAGGACAGCCACATCCCGCTCGCCGACGTCGAGGACATCAAGAAGAAGCGGCCCGAGAGCGAAGTTCACGTCTACCTGGGCGCTGGCCACGGTTTCCATTGCGACGAGCGCGGCAGCTTCGAGCCGAACAGTGCCAAGACGGCCTGGACCCGATCGCTCGCGTTTCTCGAGAAGGCGTTCGGGAAGAAGTGACCCTTGTCATCCCGGGCGCAGCGCAGCACGAAGTGATGCGCTGCAGACCCGGGATCGTCATCCGTTGCTCGCGATCCCGGCTCTCGCCGCTTCGCGGCTCGGCCGGGATGACGACTAACCAGCGAACTCAGCTTCCGGCAGGCCGCGCACGCCCGGCACGACCGCAAAGAGATTCCCGGCGAGCGGCTCGGCCGCGCGCCGCTCCGGGCTCATACGGAAGCTCGCGGTGGTGATGTAGAGCGTATCGAACTTGTCGCCGCCGAAGGCGCAGCAGGTCGGGTTGCTGGTCGGAAGCTGAATGGTCCGGTCCACCCGGCCGTCCGGCGCGTAGCGTACGATGCGCGCGAGCCGGTATTGCGCGCTCCACAAAAAGCCCTCCGCATCGACGCAGGAGCCGTCCGGCCCACCCACGTCGCCGTCCAGTTCTGCGAATACCCGCCGCCGGGTGATCGCGCCGTCGGCGATGTCGAGATCAAAGGCCCAGATCAGGCGCCGCGGCGAATCGGCGAAATAGAACGTGCGGTCGTCGGGCGAGAAGGCGATCGAATTGGGGATCGTGATCCGCGCCATCATCCGCGCGACCTTCAGGTCCGGCTCGATGCGGTAGAGGCTGCCGGCCGGCTCCCGCATCTCCGTCTCCATGGAGCCGACCCAGAAGCGGCCGCGCCGGTCCGCGCGCCCGTCATTGAGCCGGTGGTTCTCGACGCCCGGTTCCGGGTCCACCAGCAAGCGCATGGCGCCGGTCACCGGATCGTACGCATGCAGCCCGTTGTTCATGGCGAGCGCGAAGCCGCCCGCCTTGCGGATGGCGAAACTGCCGACCTCGCGGCCCTGCAAGGGATAGCGCCGATGCTCGCCGCTCGACGGATCGAACGATTGCAGCGCGGGCGCCAGGATGTCGATCCACCAGATGCGGCGCGTGCGCGGGTCCCAGATCGGGCATTCGCCCAGCTGATCGCCGCACGCGACTACGCTTTCGACCTTCATCGCGTCCCCCGTCTGTAGATCGGCGCCGCCGCCTTGAGGCTCGGAATATCGATATAGCCGATCTGCGCCATGCAGCGGCTCATCTCGTCGCTGAGCAGGTCGATGGATGTTTTCGGGCCGGTCGCACCGAGTCCAGCCACCGCATACATCATGGCGCGGCCCACGAGTACGAAGTCGGCGCCGGCGGCGAGCGCCTTCACGATATGCTCGCCCGAGCGCACGCCGCTATCGATCAGCAACGGAAAGCCCGGCCCGACCGCGGCGCGGAT
>JAYUHJ010000101.1:0-2294 GCA_043767065.1 Hyphomicrobiales bacterium
CGCGGTTATGGATTCCGGGTTCGCCACGCCTTCGCCCTTCGGGCTTCGGCGGGCGCCCCGGAATGACGAGGAGGAGTTACTCCGCCGCGCGGCGGCCGAGCGGCAGCGAGGGCGCGTCGGAGCGTGGGCCGTGATCGGCCTCTTCTTCGAATTCTATCGCCTCGATGCGGTTGCCGCGCTTCACGACCTTTTCGGCCGAGATCAGCACCTGGCCCACGTCGTCGGAGGCCTGGGCGAAATGCTTCTGCAAATTGAGTGCGCGGTCGCGCAGCCGCCCGACATCGTCGATCAGCTTGGTCACCTCGGTGCGGATGACGTCGGCATGCTCGCGCATGCGCGCGTCCTTGACGATGGCTTGCAAGACCTGGATCGCGAGCATCAGCAGCGAGGGCGACACGAGCAGCACGCGGGCGCGGAACGCTTTCTGCACCAAGTCGTCGAACTGCTCGTGCAGCTCCGCAAAGACCGACTCGGAGGGCACGAACATCAAGGCCACGTCCTGAGTCTCGCCGGGCAAAAGATAGCGCTCGGAAATATCCGAGACGTGCTTGGCGATATCCTGGCGCAAGCGCTGAACCGCGGCGCGACGGTCGTCCTCGTTCTTGGCTTCGCGCAGCGCGGTGACGGATTCGAGCGGGAACTTGGCGTCGATCACCAGCGGCCGCCCGTCGTCGCCGGGCAGATACACGACGCAATCGGGCCGCTTGCCGTTGGTGAGCGTGTGCTGGAACGTGTAGGCGTCCTTGGGCAGCCCGTCGGCCACGATCGCTTCCATGCGGCCCTGGCCGAAGGCGCCGCGCGCCTGCTTGTTGGCGAGCACATCCTTGAGCGTGATCATATGCGAGGAAAGTTCGGCGATACGCGTCTGGGCCGCGTCGACGACGGCGATCCGCTCTTGCAGCTGCGACAGGCTCTCGAAGGTGGCGCGCGCGGCGGTGGCGACCCCTTCACCGAGCCGGTGCGACACCGTATCGAGGCGTTCGCTCACCACGCGCGCGAGATCGGCCTGACGGCCGCCGAGCACTTCGGCGAGCGTCTGCATGCGGCCGCTGTTCTCGGTCTGGATGCGCACGAACTCGGCGACGCGCTCCTCCAGATCGGCGGTCTCATCGGCGCGGGTGCGGCTGGCGCGCGCTTGCGCGATCAGGAGCGCGATGAGCAGGACAAGCGCAGCGGCGCCCAGCGCCAGCAGCGCATGCGCGGTGGTGATCTGGATTCCGGACAGCGTGACAAGAACTTCGCTCATGCGATCCTTGTAGCGCGATTCGAAGCCCAATAGAACGAAGAGCGAACGTATTTTTGCGGAAGCAGTGCTAACACCTTGTCTTCCATTGATTCTTCAGGGGCGATCCCCTATCTCGCGGCCATGATCCGCCCCATCCTCTTGCTGCCCAATCCGCTGCTGCGGAAGAAATCGGCGCCGGTCGCGCGCGTCGATAAAGAAGTGCGGGCGCTCGCGGAGGACATGTTTCAGACCATGTACGACGCGCCGGGCGTAGGGCTCGCCGCGGTGCAGGTTGGCGTGTCGAAGCGTGTGATCACGGTCGATGCCACGCGCGGCGAGGAAACCAAGCATCCGATCGCGCTGGTCAACCCGGAGCTGGTCTGGACGTCGGACGAAGCTATCGTGCACGAGGAAGGCTGTCTTTCGATTCCGGAAATCACCGAAGAGGTCGAGCGGCCGGCGCAGGTGCGGGTGCGCTACCTCGATCTCGACGGCAGGGAGCAACTGATCGAGGCCGAAGGGTTGCTCGCGCGCGTGCTGCAGCATGAGATCGATCATACCAACGGCGTCCTGTTCATCGACCACATCTCGAAGCTCAAGCGCGATCGCATCACCAAGAAATTCAAGAAGGCGGCTAAGCGGGCGGGCTGAAGCGTCTTCCGCCCCGCGGAGGATCGATCCGTGCGCATCGTATTCCTGGGCACGCCGGAATTCGCGGTACCGACGCTCAATGAGCTGGTCGACCGCGGGCACGATATTGCCGCGGTCTATACGCGGCCGCCGGCGGCGGCCGGGCGCGGCATGGCCGAGCGCCGCTCGGCGGTGCATGAAGCTGCGGAAAAGCTCGGCCTGCCGGTGCTGCATCCGGGAAATCTCAAGGGCGAGGCGGTGACGGCAACGTTCCGCGAACACAATGCCGATGTCGCCGTGGTCGTCGCTTACGGGCTGCTGCTGCCCAAGGCCATTCTCGCCGCGCCGAAGCATGGCTGCTTGAATCTGCACGCTTCGCTGCTGCCGCGCTGGCGCGGAGCGGCACCGATCAATCGTGCCATCATGGCGGGCGACGCCG
>JAYUHJ010000102.1:0-13014 GCA_043767065.1 Hyphomicrobiales bacterium
CTCGACCCGGCGGGCGTGATGCCGCCCGTCATTGTTTGACGCCTCAATTCGCACTCCCCGCCGGGCTTAAGCGCCCGGTCTTGGAATGCGACCTTGCCACGACGCTCGCGAGGATCGACTTAAGGGAGCTGGTTAATCGTCTGTAGTCGTGGGCTTTTTCGCCGCTGTTCTCCGCTCATGCTTGCTGAAATCTTGCCGTCGCGCGCTTGCAGCCCTGCAAACGAAAGCCTAGAGCCTGCGTCATGCGGAGTGTGAACGAAGTATTGTCGGCGGCCGCGCCTGTGCCGGCAGAGCTCATGCGCGGCCTCGCCGACGCGGTCGTCGAATCCGGCGCCCTCGCGTTAAAGATGTTCCACGACGGTGTTCGTACCTGGACGAAAGAGAACGACTCGCCCGTAAGCGAGGCCGACCTCGCGGTCGATGCGCGGCTCGCCGAGCGCCTTCGCCCGCTCGCGCCTGAAGCCGGCTGGCTCTCCGAGGAGACCGCCGACGCGCCGGACCGGCTCGGCCGGTCACGGCTTTGGGTCGTGGATCCGATCGACGGCACCCGCTCCTTCATTGCCGGGCTACCCGATTGGACGATCGTAGCCGCCCTGGTGGAGCGCGGCCGTCCGATCGCCGCCGCGATCTTCGCACCGGTAACCGAGGAATTGTTCCTGGCCACCGCCGACGGCGGCGCCACCCGGAACGGCGCATCCATAGCCGCACGGACGAATGCCTCGCTCGACGGTGCCCGCATCGCCGGATCGCGCTCGATCGTCGAGCGACTTGCGCGCCGGCACAAGGTAGAGAAGCTGCCGCGCATCCACTCGCTGGCGCTCCGGCTCGTACGGGTCGCGACCGGCGAAGCCGACGCCGCACTCGCCGCCGCCCACGCGCATGATTGGGATATCGCCGCGGCCGACCTCATCGTGCGAGAAGCCGGCGGATTGCTCACTGAATTCGACGGCGGCGTCCCGCAATATAACCGCCCCGAGACACTGCACGGCGCGCTCGCCGCCGCCGGGCTTGCGTTGCACCCGGCATTGCTCCGCGCGCTCGCCGACTCTTTGAACAAGCCGGACAAAATGCGAGGATACGCCCACGAACCCGTCAAGGGAGTTTCGCCCTGTGAGTAGACCGGCCGACAAGGCGGAGAAACCCGCGGCGAAGCAGCTCTTGCACCTGGTGTTCGGCGGCGAGCTGCGCTCGCTCGACGATCTCGAGTTCCGCGACCTCGACAAGCTCGATATCGTAGGCGTCTATCCGAACTACGCTTCCGCCTATGCCGCCTGGAAGGCCAAGGCCCAACAGACCGTGGACAACGCGATGCTGCGATACTTCATCGTCCACCTGCACCGTCTCCTGGATCCCGATACCGACCTCCGTAGTCGGCAGGGCTGAGTTCCGCATCGTGTCCGTGCGTATCTGGCGCAAGTTCCGCAAGTCGCCCGGCTTCCGGCGTTTCGCCGGCAACCTGCTCGCGAACTATCTGAAATTGATCTGGGCGACCAACCGGGTGATCATCGTCCCCGGAAACATCTACGAGATCCTGGAGCCCGATGTTCCTGCGATCTTCACCTTCTGGCACGGACAACACTTCCTCACCTCGTTCCTGATCCCCAAGCACTGGCGCGCCAAGGCCCTGCTGTCGCGCCACGGAGACGCCGAGATGAACGCGATCGCTGTCGAAGCGCTCGGCGCCGGCGCCATTCGTGGGTCCGGCGATCACGGCGGCGACTTCCACCGCAAGGGCGCGGTCGGCGCGACCTTCAAGATGCTCGAAGCATTGGAGCAGGGCTATATCCTCGGCGTCACCGCCGATGTGCCGAAGGTCGCGCGCATCGCCGGCGACGGCATCATCGCCATCGCCCGTCACTCCGGCCGGCCGATCTATCCGCTTGCCATTTCCTCAAGCCGCCGCATCGCGACCAAGAGCTGGGACCGAGCCATCGTTTACCTCCCGTTCGGGCGGATCGCGGTAGTCTTCAGCGAGCCCGTTCGCGTAGCGCGCGACGCAAGCGATGCCGTGTGCGAATCCGCTCGCGCGCTCTTGCAGGAGCGGCTGAACGAGATTTCCGCCAAAGCCGAGGCGCTCGCCGGACACCGGCCGCAGGAGGCGAGCGATGGCGCCTAGAGACCGACTGCCGCTCTCGCTCCAAGTCTATCAAGGCGCGACGCGGCTGTTCGCACCTTTCGCGGGCGCGCTACTGGCGACGCGGCTGCGACGCGGAAAAGAGGACCCCGAGCGGATCTCCGAGCGGCGCGGCATCGCGACGCTCGAACGTCCCGCCGGTCCGCTCATCTGGGCCCATGGCGCCAGCGTCGGCGAGGTGCTTTCGCTGCTGCCGCTCGTCGAGCGAATTCGGCCGCTTGGCTTCCCGATGCTGCTGACCTCGGGCACGGTAACCGCCGCGCAACTCGTAGGAAGGCGGCCATCGAACGGCGCATTGCACCAGTTTGTTCCGCTCGACGTGCCGGCCTTCATCGGCCGGTTCCTCGACCACTGGCGCCCGAGCCTGGCGTTGCTCGCCGAATCGGAGCTGTGGCCCAATCTCGTGATCGAAACGACCCGGCGCGGCACACCGCTGGTGCTGGTCAATGCGCGCCTTTCGCAGCGTTCGTTCGATCGCTGGCGGCTCGCACGCGGCGCCATGGGAAATCTGCTTTCACGCATCGACCTGTGCCTGGCGCAGGGCGCCGAGGATGCCCGGCGCCTCACCGAGTTAGGCGCACCGCGCGTGCACGTTGGCGGTAACCTCAAGTTCGACGTGCCGCCGCCGCCGGCCGATGCGACAGCGCTTTCCGCGCTGATGCGCGCGATTGGCGAGCGTGTGGTTCTGCTCGCCGCCAGCACCCATGCCGGCGAGGAAAAGGCCGTACTGATGGCGCACCAGCAGATCAAGCGCCGCGTACCCGGCTTGCTCACCATCATTGCACCGCGCCATCCGGAGCGCGGACCGGAGATCGTCGATCTCGCGCAAGACGCGGGCTTGGCCCCGGTCATGCGCTCGCGCGGCCACCTGCCCGATCGCGGCAGCGACATCTATGTGGCCGACACCATCGGTGAGCTCGGGATTTTCTACCGCCTCGCGCCGATCGTATTCATGGGCGGGTCGTTGGTGCCGCACGGCGGCCAGAATCCGATCGAGCCCGCCAAGCTCGACAGCGCCATCCTCTATGGGCCGCATGTCGCCAATTTTGTGGAAATCTACGATCAGTTGAGCCGCGCGCGCGGAGCCGCGCTCGTGCGTGACGCCGACTCGCTTGCACGCAGCATCTCGCTCCTGCTCGACGACCGCGCGCTCGCGCGCAAGATGGCGGTCTCGGCGCGGGCCACCGTCGAGCAGTTGGGCGGCGCGCTTGAGCGCACCTATGCTTCGATCGAGCCCTATCTGATCGGGCTCAAGCTGCGAAACTAAAGGGTAATGGTAACGATGCTCCGCGCGCCTGCCTTTTGGTGGAGGAAACCGGGACTGGCATCCTTCCTGCTCGCACCGGCGGGTGCGCTCTATGGCGCGGTCGCGGCGGTGCGGCTCTCGCGCCGCGGCGAGCGCGCGAAAGTTCCCGTCGTCTGCGTCGGCGATCCCACCGTCGGCGGCGGCGGCAAGACCCCAGCCGTGATCGCACTCGCGAAGATGTTGAGCGCCGCGGGTGAAAAACCCTTTGTCTTGAGCCGCGGCTATGGCGGGCGGACGCCCGGGCCGGTCCTCTTCGATCCGGGTATGGACGCCTCGGAAATCGGTGACGAGCCGCTGCTGCTGGCCGCTCACGCCCCGACGATTGTCGCCGCCGACCGCATCGCCGGCGCGAAGCTCGCGGTCGAGTCAGACGCGAGCGTGATCGTGCTCGACGACGGCTTTCAAAATTCCTCGCTCGAGAAGGATTTCTCTCTCCTGGTGATCGATGCCGAAACCGGCGTCGGAAACGGCCGCGTGTTTCCCGCCGGCCCTTTGCGCGCACCGCTTACCGCTCAAGTCGCCCGTGCGCACGGGCTCATCTTGATCGGTCTTGGCGGCGCCGCCCGTGAAGTCGCCGAAGCCGCCACCGCGAGGGCGATCCCGGTATTCAGGGCGCGCCTGGTGCCGGATGCCGCTGCCGCGAACGCACTCGCCAAAAAGCGCGTTCTGGCATTTGCGGGGATCGGCCGGCCAGAGAAATTCTTTGCCACTCTGATCGAGATCAGGGCCGAAGTCGCGGAGCGGCGCGTGTTTCCCGACCACCACCGCTTTTCGCCAGCCGACGCGAAAGAGCTTCTGTCTCGTGCGCGCGCGCACGATCTTCAACTCGTCACCACCGAGAAGGATCTCGTGCGCATGCGCGGCGATCAGGCGCTCGCCCAGCTCGCGGCGGCAACCAAGGCGCTTCCGGTAACGCTCGAGTTCATGGACCCGGCCGCAATCGGGAAGCGCCTCGCGGACGCGCTCGCGAAAGCGCGCTGATCAGCGTTTGCGGCGGTCGGGATGCAGGCGGGCGAGCACCGCGGTCGGATGGGCGTAGGCCTCCTGCAGCTCAACGCTCCAGTACTTGAGCTCGTCGAGCGAAATCGGCTCGCCGGTGACCGCGCAACGCACATAGCTTCCCGGACGCACGATCCTGTAATCGCCGTCGAGGTAGCGGATCTCGGCCTCGCCGGCCGCGAGCGGTATGCGTTCGTAGCGGTTCATTGCCCATCCCGGTCAGGGTGGCTTGCCGCAACATAGTGCGGCGCTCCCGGCCTGCCAACCCGCGCGGTTAACTTTTGTGTCAGCTGAAAAGACTGCCCTGTCCGCCGCCCGCGCCGCCGCGGCGGCGCTTCGGCGCCGTGCCGCCTTCTGCGGTCACCGGCAGCGTTCCATCCGAGAACTCGATCGCGAGCCGGTCTCCGGCCGCGACCGCTTGCACCGAGCGCACCGGGGCGCCGGCCGCGTCGCGCACCAGCGCGAACCCGCGCGCCAGCACGCCGTGATAGCTCAAGGCCTCGAGCAACTGGGCGAGACCCCGAAGCTGCGCCTTGCGCGCATCGAATTGGGTCCGGAACGCGCGATGCGCGCGCTCGATGAGCAGTTGCGCCCGCTCGCGTCCGCGCCCTATCTGCGTACGCAACGCAAACGGCACATGCCGCGACGAAGCGCGCGCGAACCGCACACGATGGGCGTGAGCGTTTGCACGCAGCGCCTTTGGCAGCCGCTCGCCGACCGAATCCAATCGCTGCCGCGGCATGGCGAGCAGCGCATCGAGCGCCGGGATGCCGCGCGCCAGCCCGCGTACTTCGCTGCGCAGCCGCTCGATGAAACGCAGCGCAGAACCTATCAAGCGCGCGCCGAGATCCTCGGTTTCCGCGATTAATTCAGCCCGCACCGGCACGATCATTTCGGCGGCCGCCGTCGGCGTCGGCGCGCGCCGGTCGGCGACCAGATCGAGCAGGGTAAAATCGGTCTCGTGGCCCACCGCCGAGACCAGAGGAATTGTGCTCGTCGCCGCCGCGCGCGCCACGATCTCCTCGTTGAAGCCCCACAGATCCTCGAGCGAGCCGCCGCCGCGCGCAACGATGATCACGTCCGGCCGCGGGATCGGCCCGCCCGGCTTCAGCGCATTGAAGCCGGCGATCGCGGCCGCGACCTCGGGCGCGCAGGTTTCGCCCTGCACCCGCACCGGCCACACCAGCACATGACGCGGAAAGCGATCGGAAAGCCGATGCAAAATGTCGCGGATCACCGCGCCCGTGGGCGAGGTGATGACGCCGATGACGCGCGGCAGATACGGCAGCGGCTTCTTCCGCTCCTCGTCGAACAGGCCTTCGGCCTGAAGCTTCTTCTTCCGCTCCTCTAGCAGCGCCATCAGCGCGCCGACACCCGCGGGCTCCAGGCCGTCGATCACGATCTGGTATTTGGAACTGCCGGGGTAGGTCGTGATCTTGCCGGTGGCGATCACTTCCAGCCCGTCCTCGGGCTTGAAGCGGATGCGCCCGAATACGCCCTTCCAGATCACCGCCTCGATGCGGGCGCCCTCGTCCTTGAGCGAGAAATAGACGTGGCCCGAGCTGTGCGGGCCGCGATAGCCGGAGACTTCGCCGCGCAGCCGCACATAGGGGAACGCCTCCTCCACCGTGCGCTTGAGCGCGGCGGAAAGCTCCGAGACCGTAATCTCAGGCAGATTGACGCGTGCTTCTGTGGATGCGGCCATGAGAGGACCTGGGTCTCACGCGTTCTATGCTACATCGGCGTGCGCGCGAAGGCCCACTGAGTTTTCCGATGAAGGTATTGCTGATCGGCTCCGGCGGACGCGAGCATGCGCTCGCCTGGAAGCTCGCCGCGAGCCCGCTCCTGACCAAGCTCTATGCGGCGCCGGGCAATCCGGGCATCGCCGAAGAGGCGGAGATCGTCGAATTGAAGATCGCCGATCACGCGGCGGTCGCGGCCTTCTGCAAAACGAACAAGATCGATCTCGTGGTGGTCGGCCCCGAGGGGCCGCTCGTGGCAGGGCTCGTGGATGACCTAGAAAAGGCCGGGATCAAAGCCTTCGGCCCCAAGGCCATCCCGGCGCAACTCGAAGGCTCCAAGTCCTTCACCAAACAGCTTTGCGCCGCCAACAAAATCCCGACCGCCGACTTCGCAGAATTCCGAGATGCGGACTCTGCCAAAGCATATGTAAAAAAACGCGGCGCGCCGATCGTCGTGAAGGCCGACGGCCTGCATGCGGGCAAGGGCGTCATCGTCGCCATGACTGAGACCGAGGCGATCAAAGGCATCGATCTGACATTCCAGATGACCGGTGACGCGAAAACGCCGATCGTGCTCGAGGAATTTCTCGCGGGCGAGGAAGCGAGCCTCTTCTTCCTCGTCGATGGCGAGAACGTGCTGATGCTCGCGGGCGCCCAGGACCACAAGCGCGCCTATGACGACGACAAGGGCCCCAACACCGGCGGCATGGGCGCCTATTCGCCGGCACCCGTGCTCACGCCCGAGATCGAGCGCCGCGCGCTCGAAGAGATCGTGAAGCCCACCGCCCGCGCACTGGCGCGAGCCGGCACGCCCTATCGCGGCGTACTCTATGCCGGGCTTATGATCACCGCCGACGGGCCGAAGCTCATCGAATACAACGTCCGCTTCGGCGATCCCGAATGCCAGGTGCTGATGCCGCGCCTGAAGGACGACTTGCTCACGCTCATGCTCGCCACCATCGACGGGACACTGAACCAGGTCACTGCCCGCTGGCACGACGAGCCGGCGCTCACGGTAGTGATGGCGACCAAGGGCTATCCCGGCGAATACAAGACCGGCTCCGAGATCAAGGGCTTGGAGCGCGCCGCGCAAGTCGAAGGCGTCAAGGTTTTCCACGCCGGAACCAAGCGCGATGGCGCGCGGCTGCTTGCCAATGGCGGGCGCGTCTTGAACGTCACCGCGAGCGGCAAGACCGTGGCCGAAGCGCGCGAGCGTGCATATCGTGCGATAGACCTGATCGACTGGCCCGAAGGATTCTGCCGTCGCGATATCGCCTGGCGCGCACTGAAACGCTAAGAAAGAACGATGAGCAATCTCCCCGAACTCTTTCCCGGCTTCGAGTCCCGCGTCGTCGACACGAAAGCCGCCAAGCTCTTCGCCCGTATCGGCGGCAACGGTGCGCCGCTGCTCTTGCTGCACGGCCACCCGCAGACCGGCGCCATGTATCACCGCATCGCCCCTGAGCTCGCCAAGCACTACACCCTCGTGATCGCCGATCTGATCGGCTATGGCGCCAGCGGCACGCCGGAGTCTGCGCCCGACCATTCACCCTATACGAAACGCGCCATGGCCGCGGCCATGGTGGAGCTGATGGAAAAGCTCGGCCACAAGCGCTTCGCCCTCGTCGGCCACGACCGCGGCGGCCGCGGCGGCTATCGCCTCGCGTTCGATCATCCCGAGCGCATCACGCGCCTTTCGGTGCTCGATATCGTGCCGACTTTTGAAATGTGGGCCGGCATGAACGCCGCCCGCGCCATGCAGGCCTATCATTGGCCCTTCCTCGCCCAGCCGGCTCCGTTTCCAGAAACGCTGATCGGCAATTCCGTCGATTTTTATTTCAAATGGGTCTTCACCGGTATGCGCTGGGGCACCGACGCCAGCGTCTTCGATCCACGCGCGGTCGAGCATTATCGCCAGAATTTCTCCGATGCCGCGCACATCCACGCTTTCTGCGAGGATTATCGCGCCGGGCAATCCACCGATGTCGCCATCGACGACGCCGACCTGAAGGCAGGCAAGAAAATCGCCTGCCCAGTGCAAGTGCTTTGGGGCGTCCGCGGCCTTCCGGCCCGAAGCGGCGGCCAGGGCATGCTCGATATCTGGCGGCGCTGGGCCGCCAATGTCGAGGGCCAGGCCATTGAATGCGGCCATTTCCTGCCCGAGGAAAATCCCGAAGCGACCTTGGCCGCGCTTCTGCCTTTTCTCGCCAAGGACTGAGCGCGGACCAAATTCGCGCTATGCTCGCGCGCCCCGAGGGGATTGACGCAGTGACGCAGCAGATCGATCGCCAGACCGCCTTCACCGGCACCAAGGAAGTGGCGCCGGCGCTCGCCTTTCCGGTCGACCGGCTCGAGGCCCATCTGGCGCGCGATGTGCCGGGATTTGCCGGTCCGCTCAAGGTCACGCAATTCAAGGGCGGCCAGTCGAACCCGACCTATCTCCTGGAGTCGCCCGCGCACCGCTACGTGCTGCGCCGGAAGCCGCCGGGGAAACTGCTCGCCTCCGCCCACGCGGTCGACCGCGAGTTCCGCGCCATCAGCGCGCTCTACCCGCAAGGCTTCCCGGTGCCCGAACCGGTGCTCTATTGCGCCGACGAGAACGTGATCGGCACCGCCTTCTACGTCATGGGCTTCGTCAACGGCCGCTCGATCTGGGAGCCGCGCATGCCGGATGCGACCAACGCGGAGCGCACGGCCACCTACGACGCCATGAACGAAACGCTGGCGCGCCTGCACCGCTTCGATCCGAACGCGATCGGCCTCTCCGACTACGGCAAGAGCGAAAACTACATGGCCCGCCAGGTAGCGCGCTGGTCCAAGCAATACGTCGCCTCCAAGACCATGGAAATCGACGAGATGGAGCGGCTGATGGAATGGCTGCCGCAGCATCTGCCGCCCGAGGGCCCGGTGCGGCTGGTGCACGGCGACTATCGCCTCGACAACATGATCCTCGACCACAAAGGCCCGCGCGTGCTCGCTGTCCTCGACTGGGAGCTTTCCACGCTCGGCGACCCGCTCGCCGATGTCACCTATCACCTGATGGCCTGGGAAATGCCGCGCACCGAGAGCGGCGCCGGCACCGGCAGCCTGCGCGGTCTCGACTTGAAGTCGCTCGGCATTCCGGACCGCGACGCTTATGTGGAAATGTACTGGAAGCGCACCGGCCTCGACCCGCGTCCGCATCTGCAACTTTATCTTGCGTACAATTTCTTCCGTATCGCCGGAATTCTGCAGGGCATCGTCGGTCGCGTGCGCGACGGCACCGCCGCGAACCAGAACGCGGCCGCCATGGCGAATCTGGTGCGGCCGATGGCGGAGAATGCATGGAAATTCGCGCGCGAAGCCGGGGCGCGTTGAACGCTATCGGCGGCGCGCGGCGAAGAACTCTTTCAGCATCGTAGCCGAGCGCACCTCGCCGATGCCGCCATAGATTTCAGGCTTGTGGTGGCAGGTCGGCTGATCGAAGAAGCGCACGCCGGATTCGACGGCGCCACCTTTTGGGTCAACCGCACCGTAATAGAGCCGCCGGATGCGCGCCAACGACATCGCAGCCGCGCACATGGTGCAGGGCTCGAGCGTGACGTAAAGATCGCACTCCATGAGCCGCTCGGAACGCAGCTTCTTCGCCGCTTCCCGGAGCGCCACCATCTCCGCGTGCGCGGTCGGATCCTTGTCCGCGACCGTGCGGTTGTTGGCCCGCGCGATGACCTTGCCCTCGTGCACGATGACGCAGCCGACCGGTACCTCGCCGGCAAGCGCGGCGACGCGGGCCTCGGTGAAGGCCACGTCCATGAACCCTTTGCCCTGTACGGTCGGTACGCTCGTATCCATGTCCCACCCGTGCTACGCGCCACCACTCAACCCCGGTTCGACGTCGCACAGATGACAAATGCCCGCAAGCCAGAGCAAAAAGTATCCCTGCCCACAGAAAAGGCAGGGGAACGCATCGCCAAGGTGATGGCCCGCGCGGGCCTCGCCTCGCGCCGCGACGCCGAGGCCTGGATCGCCGCCGGCCGCGTCGCGGTCAACGGCAAAACGCTGACCAGCCCCGCGCTGAATGTGACCGCGCACGACCGTATCGTGGTCGACGGAAATCCGCTGCCGCAGCGCGAGCGCACGCGGCTATTTCGCTATCACAAGCCGCCCGGGCTGCTCACCACCAACCGTGACGACCGCGGCCGGCCCACGATCTTCGGCGCCTTGCCGCGCTCGCTGCCGCGCCTCGTCTCCATCGGCCGGCTCGATCTTACCAGCGAGGGACTGTTGTTGCTGACCAACGACGGCGGCCTCGCGCGTGTATTGGAATTGCCCGACACCGGATGGCTGCGACGCTATCGCGTGCGCGCCCATGGCCGGGTCGATGCGGCGGCACTCGCGCGGCTGAAAAACGGCGTCACCGTGGACGGCGTTTCTTACGGCCCGATCGAGGCGGCGCTCGACCGTGAGCAAGGCGCCAATGTCTGGATCACCATGGGTCTGCGCGAGGGAAAAAACCGCGAAGTGCGCAACGTCCTGCGACACCTCGGCCTATCGGTGAACCGGCTTATTCGCGTCTCCTATGGCCCGTTCCAGCTCGGCGATCTGGAGCGCGCCGCCATCGAAGAAGTGAGCATGCGGACGCTGAAGGAGCAGCTCGGCGAACGCCTCGCGCGACTGGCCGGCAGCGATTTCGATGCGCCGTTACGGGAACTTGAACAACCCAAACCGCGCGAACCGAAACCGCACGGCGCTCGACCCTCTCCCGCACCCAAACGGTCTTCGCCCTCCCCTTCCTCTCCTCCCATGAACCCGAAGGGAAGAGAGAAGCGGAAGCGCCGGGAACGCGCGCGCGACCGGGGATGAAATGCGGATCGTCGGCGGCAAATTTCGCGGGCGCGCGCTGAAAGGCCCCGCTTCCGACGCGATCCGGCCGACCGCCGACCGGCTGCGCGAGTCGATCTTCAATATCCTGGCGCACGCCTATGCCGATCCGGTCAGCGACGCTCGCGTGCTCGATCTCTTCGCCGGCACCGGTGCGCTCGGCATCGAGGCGATGTCGCGCGGCGCACGCTTCGCGCTGTTCGTCGAGGACGCGGCCGAGGCCCGCGCGCTGATCCGCGAGAATGTTGAGGCGTTCGCGCTGCCCGGCGTCACCCGCCTGTTCCGCCGTGACGCCACCAAGCTCGGCGATGCAAAGCCGGTCGAGCCCTTCGATCTCGTGTTCTGCGACCCGCCCTATGGCCATGGCTTCGCCGAGAAGGCACTTGCCTCGGCGCGCGCGGGCGGCTGGCTCGTGCCCGGCGCGCTGATCGTGGTCGAGGAGGAAAAGGGTGCTTTCGCTACACCGGAAGGCTTCGAGGAAATCGAGCGGCGCAAATACGATGGTACCGAAATTAGCTTTCTAAAATTTGCACAGCCAATCAGTGGGGCCAAATTCTATGGGGATTCAATTCCAAATTTGTAACCCAGACCTCATCGAACGGAAATTTCTGGATTTCAACAATCTTCGCTCGCGCGCGATGAACAGCTTCATTCTCGTAAGATTTGCCGCCTTCGTGCCAGAAATAGCGGAATTCGGACTCAATCGTCCAAATCAATAGCCAGAACAATTTCCCCTGCGGCTTAGGATATCGCAATTTGCTTACTATTTTTTCGCCAAGAACGAGCCCTTTTCGCTCGTCATCAACTCTCCAAATGGCTCCGCTTGCATCTGAGGCTACGTAGCGGAACCTTCCTTTATCGTAGTCCTGCTGAGAAACTCGCTCCATGTAGTCTCGCCTAACAAGTTCCGTCAGTTCTACAATAATACTCGATCCATCAGTCAGCTTGATCTCGAAATCATTATCGTTCTCGGGCAGTCGAACTATTTGCTCTGGCAAAAGGTCAGCGATTCTCTTCCTAGCAAAGTGCCGAATAGCTGCTAATTCTTGTCCAGACTTATCATCAGGCAATTCAAATTGATGTTTCGTGACTTTTCCGCTCTTCGAAAAAGCGATGTGGCCAAATGGTTGCGTAGGTTTCTTTGGCATGACGGATAGACTTATCAATGTAAGCTCAGCGCCGCCCGAACAACTTCTCGATATCGGCAAGCTTCAGCTCGACGTAAGTCGGCCGGCCGTGATTGCACTGGCCGGCATAGTCGGTGCCTTCCATCGCGCGCAGCAGCGCATTCATCTCCTCGGGCCGCAGAAGCCGCCCGGCCCGCACCGAGCCGTGACAAGACATCGAGGACGCCACCGCTAGCAAGCGCCGCTCCAGCGGCAGCGAGCTGTCCCATTCGGCCATGTGCTCGGCGAGATCGCGCACGATGCCCGCGACATCAACGTCGCCCAGCAGCGACGGCACTTCTCGCACCAGCACCGCGCCGGGCCCGAAAGCTTCGAGCACGAGGCCGAGCTTGGACAGTTCTTCCGCCCGCCCATGGAGCGCCGCGGCGTCGGCCGGATCGAGCTCGACCACGGCGGGCACCAGCAGCATCTGCCGCGCCACGCCGTCGCGATCGATCGCTGCCTTGAGCTTCTCGTAGACCAGCCGCTCGTGCGCCGCGTGCTGGTCCACCAGCACGAGGCCGTCCTTGGTCTGCGCCACGATATAGGTCTCGTGTAGCTGCGCCCGCGCGGCGCCGAGCGGATTGTCTAATACCTCCGGCGTGGGCGGCGCAGCGGACGCGCGGGCGTCGGCCGATGGCGCGGTGAACTCTTCGAATCCGGCCTGTTCGTTCTCGGAGAATCCCGCAGGCGGTGGCGCCGGACCGCGCCAGCTCGCGCCGCGGCCGTTTCGTCGAGCAAACGAAGAAAACCGCGTCGCTCCCGTCGTCGCCGAGCGCCGCGCGCCTTGGCCGAGCGCGTCCTTGA
>JAYUHJ010000103.1:0-5369 GCA_043767065.1 Hyphomicrobiales bacterium
CTCGCCGGCGGCAGCGGCACGCGCCTGTTTCCGGTCACGCGCGCGGTGTCGAAGCAGCTGATCCCGATCTACGACAAGCCGATGATCTATTATCCGCTGTCGGCGCTCATGCTCGCCGGCATCCGCGACATCCTCGTGATCACCACGCCGGCCGACCTCGATCAGTTCAGGCGTTTGCTCGGCGACGGGCGCCAGTGGGGTCTGCAGTTCGAATTCGCCGCCCAACCCAAGCCGGAGGGACTGGCGCAGGCTTTCGTCATCGGGCGCGAATTCGTCGGACGCGATCGCGTCGCGCTCGTGCTCGGCGACAACATCTTTTTCGGCCAAGGCCTGAGCGGGTTGCTGCAGCGCGCCGCAGCGCGCGAACGCGGCGCCACCATTTTCGCTTACCGCGTCAACGACCCCGAGCGCTACGGCGCGGTCGAGTTCGACGCCGCCGGCCGCGCCATCTCGATCGAGGAAAAGCCGAAGCAGCCGAAATCGGACTGGGCGGTCACCGGCATCTATTTCTACGACAACGACGTGCTGCGCTTCGCCGCCGAGGTGAAGCCCTCGGCCCGCAACGAGCTCGAGATTTCCGACGTCAACCGGCGCTATCTGGAGGCCGGCTCGCTGCACGTGGAGCGCATGGAACGCGGATACGCATGGCTCGACACCGGCACCGTCGAAGCCATCGTCGAAGCCTCGACCTTCGTGCGCACGATCGAACAACGGCAGGGGCTCCGCATCGCCTGCCCCGAAGAGATCGCCTACCGCAGCGGCTGGATCGACCGCGCGCGCTTGTTGGCGCTTGCGGCGGAACACCGTGGCAACGTCTACGGCACTTATCTCGAGCGGCTCGCTCGCGAGGAACGATGAGCGATTGAAGTTTCCACCTGTGGTCGATACAGAGGCTGGCCCGGTCTCGATCAGGCTTTCTGCAAGGCGGCAAATGCGCATCAAGATATTTCAGGACGGCGCCGACCTCGACGCGATGATCGCCGCGCGCGCCAGCGGCCGTGTCCAGGGCTTCACCACCAATCCCTCGCTGATGCGCAAGTCCGGGATCAAGGACTACAAAGCCTTCGCGCTCAAGGCGATTGCCGCCATTCCCGATCTTCCGATTTCGTTCGAGGTCTTTTCCGACGACTTCGGCGTCATGGAACGCGAAGCGCGCGAAATCCGGAGCTGGGGCGGCAACACGCACGTGAAGATTCCAGTGATCAACACCCAGGGCGAGTCCGCCGCCCCCCTGATCCGCAAACTCGCCAAGGAAGGCTTCTCGCTCAACGTCACCGCGATCCTGACCCTCGATCAGGTGAAGACGGTGGCCGACGCGCTCGATCCGGCCACCCGCTCGATCGTCTCGGTGTTCGCCGGCCGCATCGCCGATACCGGCATCGACCCGATGCCGGCCATGGCGGAGTCCGCCAAGCTGCTTGCGCGGCTGCCGAAGGCGGAGCTTCTGTGGGCGAGCTCGCGCGAATTTCTCAACGTGATCCAGGCGGAGAGCTGCGGCTGCCACATCATCACCGCGACGCCCGACATCGTTGCCAAGTTGTCATTGCTCGGAAAAGACCTGCGACAAGTCTCGCTCGAGACCGTGAAGACGTTTTACGAGGACGCGCGTGCCTCCGGCTTCAAGATCGTCTGACGCCGGACCGGTCAAGACCCGCTAACCACCACGGTCGATTGCTCCTATGCCGAACGCTTCCACCAGTCATCGGCTGATCATCGACTTGTCCTCGCTCGCCCGCTGGTACGGCCCGGCCGTCGGCATCTCGCGCGTCGAACGCATTTTCGCCACCTGGGCGCGCGCGCAGCGGCCCCGCACCATCTTTGCGTTCTACGACCCGCTGACCCGGGAATTTCGTGAAATCCGCCGGCAATGGATCGACCCGGTGCTTGCCGGCGATGTGGTCGTGGACCTGTGGGGCATTCCGGAGCCGAGTCCGACGCGGCGCCACAAGTCCGATCGAATCCCGACCTGGGTACGGCCGCAGGCAATGGGCGTCCTGCAATTGCGCAAGCAGATCCTGGTGATACTCGAACGCATCCGCATCACCGCCAAGAATCGTCGTTTCGCCGAGTGGGCCGGCCGCCTGCAGATGCTTTTGATGTCGGAGAAATATCGCCGGCAAATGATCACGGCATCCGGCAATAGGCGCAGCCTGGTTCCTTACTCTACATTCCTCGGCAACCGGCTCGCGCTCACACCTCGCGATATTCTGTTCAGCGCGGGATCCGGCTGGGCCAGCCTCAACATCGAGGCGCTTCGCGCTTTGAAGCAGCGCGACGGCTTTCGCTACGTCCAGTTCTGCCATGACATCATCCCGATCCAGTTCCCGCAGACTTACAGGGAGCACGACTCCGAGGAGTTCCGGAATTTTTATCAGGGGGCGTTTCCTGTCGCCGACCTGGTGATTTTCGGCGCGCAACGTATCAAGTCGGACGTCGAAGCCTATTGCCGGACCCTGGGAATCTCGCTGCGTGCGACCGCCGTGACCTCCTTCGGCTCCGACGCGGTTCGTCAACATACGGCGTCGGCGCGGCCGTTGCGCCCGGGGATCGAGCGCGAGCGTTATGCCCTGCTGGTCAGCACCATCGAGCCGCGCAAGGGCCACGAAATGCTCTATCGCATCTGGAAGCGGCTGCTCGCCGACGGAATTCCGCAGGCCAGGAATTTCAAACTCATCTTTGTCGGGCGGCCGGGGTGGATGGTGGAGAATCTGCTCAGCGCGATTGCCGCGGATCGCGGTCTCGCTGACACGTTGCAGATCGTCTCCTTCGCTGGCGACGACGAGCTCGCCACGCTCTACGCCAACGCCGCGTTCTGCGTCTATCCGTCTCTATACGAGGGCTACGGCCTGCCAGTGGTCGAAGCCTTTTCGTACGGCAAGGCGGTGATCGCTTCGACCGGCGGTGCAATTCCGGAGATAGCCGGCGAATTCTCGCCGTGCCTCGACCCCAAGGACGAGGAGTCCTGGTATCGAACGCTGCGCGGCTGGATCGAGGATCCCTCGTTGCGCGCGCCCTACGAGCACGCGATCCGCACGCGCTACCGCCCCACGAGCTGGAACGAGGCTTCGGTCAAGTTGTTCGAACTCATCGACCGACACTTCCGGCAGGCCGCGCGATGACCCGCGCGACGAGGTCCAGGAGATCCTGCCCCTCGAACCGATAGCCGGCAATGCCCGCGGCCGCGGCCGCCTGCATGTCGATGTCCTTGTCGCCGATCAGGAAACTCTTGGCGCGATCGACCGCGAAGCGGGCCATGCAATCGAGAATCATGCCGGGCGCCGGCTTTCTTCGGCTGGACTCGCGCCGGTAACGCTCGACTTTCGCCTCCGGATGGTCGGGGCAATACTCGAAGCCGTCGATGCGCGCGCCCGTAGCCTTCAGCTCCGCCTCGATCCAGCGATGCAACGCCCGCACGTCGTCCTCCGAAAACAGGCCGCGCGCAACGCCCGATTGATTGCTGATGACGAAGACGAGATAGCCGGCCTCGTTCAGCCGCTTGATCGCGGCCTGGGCGCCGGGAATCCATCGGAACTGGTCGGGCCGGTGCACGTAGCCGGTATCGACGTTGAGCACGCCGTCACGGTCGAGAAACGCCGCGGGACGCGGGCGTATTTCCGGCATGGTGTTCTGTCCACGATCCGAACCGCGCTCGTCGATAGAGCGAACTCGGGCAGAAGCTGGCGCGCCCGGAGAGAGACGCAGACCAAAACACCAAAGCCCTGAAAAGATTAACTTTTGGGACCACCGATTTTCAACTGTGTAGCAGATTGCGCCTGATGGGTCGAGTAGTACGCGCGGCACGAAGGCCTCGCACGTCAGCAAAACTCGAACGCTGAGGCGCTCGGCTGAGGCTCCGCAATTGGCAGACTCGTGATGATCTAGAGAGCTGGAAAATGGCGCACAGGCGTCGGTCCCGCATCGGCGGTAAGTGCCCCGACCGAGTTTTTTCAGGGTCGCCTATTTGAGAGGTCACCTCGCGGGGCAATTTCTGCAAGAACTTCGGCAGCGCCTAAATGCATGGCAATCGCATGCCGGGTGGCGGAGCCGTCCACAGCATCAATACCGCCTTGCATCCGTCGAAATGCGTCCCGTGCATCCTTGCGCGGGTCTTGCGTTTGCACCTATTTCGCGCGCCTCCACGACGCTTCGGCGACCGCTCCGACGGCGGCACCCGCGGGGTAGGTGAACTTAAGTTCATCGGCAGTGATGGTGGTGACAGTGCGCGTCGTAGTCCCGCCGACCTCATTCGGGAACGTACCGCCGAGAACGCTAATGGTGAACGACTTTGCAGCCTCGTCAACCGTGTGGGTGCCGAAGAAAGCGTGTAATCCCCGCATGATTGCCCGGTACTCTTCCGGCGTGCCCTCTAGGCGATTGTTCGATGCAATCTTAGGAATGTCGGAACGCGTGGTGATTAGCGCCATGTTGCCGTCAGCCGTGAATATCAGGACGCCGATTGGATTGCTGCCAAAGGGTTCGACCTTGGTTCCGTCCTGGCGCGTGACGATTGTCGAAACGTTTCTCCAAGTTCCGACGAGTTGGTCCTTGAGCGACTTCTGCTGGCTGACGGCACTGCCCGGTAGCAAGACAAGTCCCAAAGTGGTGATTACCGAAAGACAAATAATGTGACGAAGATTCATCGTGTTTCTCCATTGATCATCTGGAAGGCTTGAGTCCCCACAAGCAACACGCGGACTTACGCTGCGGACCCTGAGCCCACATGGGAGTGAGTTTTGACAATGATGTATTGTGCCTACCGATGGCACCAGTCCTGCCAACTTGAAGGGAGCGGCGACCTCGGTGTGTTGCCGTTTTTGGGGCAGCTCTCAGGCAAGCAATGCTCTTGACCGTGCGTGGACGCTACACTGTCTTGGACCCAGTGTCGCTAGCGTCGAATGTCTCAGTTGGGTCGATGGTGTTGAAAAACGATTTTCCTGATCCGAGCGCGCCAGATTGGTTCAAGATCAGGCGCCAACGCGCAACCTTGATTCAAAAATCCATTCGCCTCGATTCGATTGTTGCGTATTCCTATTCTACAGATTTTTCACGGTGACTTTTTCAACAGTATCGGTCAGACTCAGAAGTAGCGGCATGTCCGCATTTGTACTGCTTCACCCCGATAACCGGACATTGTTAGCCGCGACTGGCAGGTCCGCAGGCAACTATCTCGCCTTCATCAAGCTCGCATCCATCCGGATTTGGCTGCGCGCTTATGAGTCCACGCCCTGGCTAGCAAGAGTCGTTTCCGGATGCGCAGTGATTGACCGCCCAAGTATTTTTCAGGGGTCTCTTATGTGAGAGGTCACCTCGCGAGGGCGGCATCGCGATTTCCCCCCTGTGCCCCTCCCGAAAAAGCGACTACCCGTCAC
>JAYUHJ010000104.1:0-2258 GCA_043767065.1 Hyphomicrobiales bacterium
TCACCGTGAAGCCCTGCTCGCGGATCCGGGCGATGTGGGCGTCGGGGTCAAAATGTGCGGTCAATTTATCCATCTCGCGCCCCTCTTCGGGAAACTGTATCATGGCTTCACGGAGGATCACCGATGAACCAGACCCTGTCGATACATCGCGTCGCGGGCGCACTCGGTGCCGAGCTATCCGGCGTGGACCTGAGCCAACCGCAGAGCGACGACACCATCGCCGAGATCCGCCAAGCGCTGGTCGAACATCAGGTGATCTTCTTTCGCGATCAGACCCTGACCCCGGCCCAGCAGGTGGGCTTCGGCGCGCGCTTCGGCCCGCTGAACATCCACCCCTATGTGACCGGCATGGAAAGCCAGCCCGAGGTAATGGAAATCATCAAGGAACCGTCCGACAGGATCAACTTCGGCGGCGGCTGGCACTCCGACATGAGCTTCCTGGAGACGCCCGCCATCGGCTCGATCCTCTATGCGCTCGAGCTTCCGGACTATGGTGGCGACACGCTGTTTGCCAGTCAGGCAGCGGCCTACGACGCCCTGTCCGACGGCCTGAAGCGCACGCTGGAAGGCCTGAACGCCGTGCATTCGGCCTCGCGAGAATATGCCCCCGGTGGTCCCTCAGCCCAGAAGCGCGGCGCGATGCAGGTGGCCGAAGCCGACGGCCTCGTCGGTGAATATGTCCATCCGATGGTGCTCACCCACCCGGAAACCGGCCGCAAGGCGCTCTATGCGAGCCGCGGCCACACCACGCACTTCAAGGGCATGACCGAGGAGGAGAGCAGACCGCTGCTCGATTACCTCGTCATGCACCAGGTGCGGCCCGAGTTCACCTGCCGCGTGCGCTGGGCGCCCGGCACGCTCACCGTCTGGGACAACCGCTGCACGCAGCACAACGCGATCAACGACTACCACGGCCAGCGCCGCCACATGAGGCGCATTGCAGTCGGAGCGCAGACGCCGCAATGAACGGCGTCAAACGTAAATCCGGGCTCAAGCGCGCGGCGCCGAAGAAGCGGGCGCGCAAGGCGGCGGCCGGCTCACGAGGCTCGAGTCCGGGGGAATGTCTTGTTGAAGATCCCGGTTTCGAGAAGGAAACGCAGGACAGAATCGTGAGGCGTTCGTGGTGGCGCGCATCAACCCGCTGCGCTGGATCCAGGGCGAGCCGCCGCCGCTGGAGCGGCGGACGATTCCGACTGACGCCTACAGTTCCTGGATCTGCACCTTGCGGAACTTGATCACGCCGCGGCCCCATTGCAGCGTGATCGGGCCGCTGGCGAGCTGCGTGTTGATCATGTCCACCGTCTGCACGCCGTTCATGAGAACGGTGATCCGGCTGCCGCGCGCGGTGATCTCGAAGGTGTTCCACTTGCCGCCGGCCTGCGGGTAGGGGGTCTGCACCGCGGCGAAATTCACGATCGCGCCGGTGCCGTAGGTCGGGTCGGGGCGCTGATCGAAGATGTTCACTTCGTAGCAGTTGCGGTCGGTGATGCTCTTGCGGTCGGCGCAGCGGATGAAGACGCCGCTGTTGGCGTCGTGGCTGGCCCAGAACTCGGCGCGCAGCACGAAGTCCTTGTACGACTTCTTGGTGACCAGGTGGGCCGCTTCCTTGCCGCCCGCGTCGGCGTGCAACGCGCCGTCCTTCACCTGCCAGTTGGCGTCGCGAAAGCGCTCGAAGTTCTCGATGCCCGCGCCGTTGTCCACCAGCGAGACCCAGCGCCCGCCAGAGCCCGCGCAGCCGGCGAGCGCCAGCGCGGCGAATGACAGGACAACTGCCGACGTTTTCGATTTCATTCCACCCTCCTTGATGGTCAGGAAATGAAAGCTTACTTCATGTTCGTGAGGGTGGAGCGCTTCACGTCGGTCCACGCGGCCCAGTACTCCTCGCCGCGTTTTTCGATTTTCAGCTGCAGCACATGGTCGGCGTCCACGCCGTCAGCCGGCGCAGGCTTGCCGTCGGCGGCGCCTTCGGGCCCCTTGCTGTAGACGAACATGCCTTCGGCCGTGCCGCGCTCGAGCGCGACGCGGCAGTGTTCCAGGCGTTCCTGCCCGCCGGGCTTGTCCGACCAGGGATGCGAGCTCTCGACGTTGGGCGCCCACAGCAGGCAGCTGTTCGCGCCATCGGCCTTGACCATGTCCTCGAAGGGGATGGCCAGCATCACCACGCCGTCTTCGGCGCGCACGCCGCCGCGGCTCCAGGTGCGGCTCTGCAGCGGGACGCCGCGCATTTCGAAAGCCTTGCCGCGCGTCACCAGGCGGCG